>CAXTRP010000065.1:0-10555 GCA_964246615.1 uncultured Caulobacteraceae bacterium
GGATCACGCCATCTATGGCGGCCACATCTACTACGACGACCCGAACATCGGCAGCATCTCCCTGCCGTCCACCGGCTGGCTGGGCCAGAAGGGTGTGGTCCTGGGCTACTACAACTTCTTCGCCAACGCCGCCAAGGTCAGCGCCTTGAGCCTTCCTGAGCGGCGCGCCTTGGCCACCGCTGCAGGCCAGAAGGTCTTTCCCCAGTATGGCGAGAACGTGGAGTCGTCCTTCTCCATCGCCTGGCACCGGGTGCAATACAATCTCGGCGGCTGGGCGCAGTGGAGCGACGACGGCCGCCGCGACGCCTATCCGCAGCTGGTCGAGCCCGACGGGCGCATCTACCTGGCGGGCGAGCACCTGAGCTACATCACCGGCTGGCAGGAGGGCGCCATCGAATCCGCTTGGCAACAGATCACCAAGCTGCACAAGCGGGTGAACGCCTGATGGGCGATCGGCGACACCTGTTCGGTCCGCGTCTGGAGGGAAAGCCTTTGTCTAGCTTCATGTGTCTGGCGCCGGTCGCAGCGGCGGCCCTGCTGGCGTCGGCCGGCGTTGCAGCCGCCGCCAACAGCCCGGCGGACGCCGCGGGCCAGGCGCTTTTCGCCCAGAACTGTTCGGCCTGCCACCAGCTTACCGGCAAGGGCATCCCCGGCGCCTTTCCCGCGCTTGCGGGCGACGCCTTCGTGCAAGGACCGCCGGACAAGGTATCGACGCTGCTGCTGAACGGGCGCGGCGGCATGCCGTCGTTCCGCGCCGACCTTTCCAACGCCCAGATCGCCTCGATCCTCACCTACGTCCGCAGCGCCTGGGGCAATCATGCGCCCAAGATCGAGATGGCGACGGTGGCCAAGCTCCGCGGCGGCGAAGCCCAGGACAAGGCGGCCCAGGCGCTGCAGGCTCACTGAAGCTGGGCGCCTGTGCGGGGCCGAGTGGGCTAGCTCCGAGACCTCATTGCGATGTTTAAGGGCTGAGGCGAACGGCGACTTGGCCGCTGCATCGGGCGCTCCGCGGGCATGATCATGGCTGAAACGACGCCTGTGCAGGCCCCGCCGGAACTGGCGCGCACCATGGGAGGCGCCGGCGCGCTGCTGATCACCCTGTCCAACCTCTCGCCGAGCATCGGCGTCTTTGTGGTGGGCGCCGAGGTGGTCGGGAAGGCGGGAAGCGCCACCTTCCTCTGCTTCCTGGCCGCAGCGCTGCTGGGGATAGCCATCGCCAGCGTCTACGCCGAACTGGCCGCGACGTTTCCCGAGACGGGCGGCGAGTACACCATCGTCGGGCGCCTGCTTGGACCCGGCTGGGGATTCGCCATGCTGGGGTTGAACCTGCTCACCTTCAGCATAGCGCCCGCCATGACGGCGCTGGGCGCGGCGACCTACCTGGCGGCTGTCGCGCCGGGCTTGGCCCCGGTTCCCACCGCCCTGGTGTTGGTGGCCGTCTGTACGGGCGTTTCTATCCTGAACGTGCGCCTGAACGCAGTGGTCTCAGGCCTCTTCCTGGCGGTGGAGATGCTTTCGCTGGGCGTCGTCGCCGCGCTCGGCCTCGCCCATCCTCATCGCGGCATGGGCGGCCTGATCCTGCATCCGGTAGCGCTCGCCGCTCACGGCGGGCTTGCGCCGGCATCGCTTGCGGTTCTGGGGGTGGGTGCGGCGGCGGCGCTGTACGCCTTCGACGGCTACGGCTCGGTGGTCTACCTCGGCGAGGAGATCCGCGATGCGCCGCGTCGGATGGCGTCGGTGGTGTTCTGGGCGCTGGGCTTGGCCGCGCTGTTCCAGCTGACGCCCATACTGGCGGTCCTGATCAGTGCGCCCGATCTTGGAGCGCTTCTCAAGGCGCCGTCGGCGATCCTTGGCTTCGTGCAGGCGGCAGGAGGGAGCAGCCTGGCCGCGTTGATGAGCGCGGGCGTGGCGCTGGCGCTGTTCAACGCCATGATCGCCTCCACCCTGATGGGGGGGCGTCAGCTGTACAGCAGCGGACGGGACCGGGCCTGGCCTTGGCGCCTCAACAACGCGCTGGCGCAGCTTCATCCGCGCTTCAACTCGCCCTGGATCGCCACCTTGGCGCTCGGCGCCACGTCGCTGCTCTGGTGTCTGGTGAAGCTGCAGCTCCTCGTCGTGCTGATCGGCGACGGGACGGCGGCGATCTACGCCTGCATGTGCCTGGCCGCGCTGCGTAGCCGCAGGACGGGCGGGATCGTCCCGCCTTACTGCATGCCGCTCTTCCCCCTGCCGCCAGCCATCGGCCTTATCGCCTTGGCGGGTGTGGGCCTGGCCGACCTGTTCGACGCTGACGGCCGTATCGGCCTGCTGTCCTCAGCTGTGGTCATCGTCGTGTCGGCCGGCTACTACCACTTGGTGGCTCGCCCGCGCGGCTGTTGGGCTCACCGTGGACCCGGAATGGCGGCCTGACTGCGAAAGCTTGAACATCGTCGATACGATCAGCTCGGCGACCGCGCCTGCGTCAAGCCTTGCCTCCGGTCGGTTGTTGAGCCTATAGAGCCGCGTCGAATATCGATTTGGCTCGGTCGCTCTCCACGCTCGCTCTTTGGATCGAGCGCCCCGAGTCTTCCAAGAACCTCTCCGACCATTTGATGGCGCACCCCGCCGGGGACTGCGCGTTCTTTCGACTTAAAGGCGACGATTATGGCTACAGGTACAGTGAAGTGGTTCAACCCCACCAAGGGGTTCGGCTTCATTCAGAACGACGACGGCGGCTCCGACGTGTTCGTGCACGTTTCGGCGGTCGAACGGTCCGGCATGGGTTCGATCAACGAGGGCCAGAAGCTCTCCTTCGAACTCGAGCGTGACCAGCGCAGCGGCAAGATGTCGGCCGGCCAACTGAAGGCCATCTGACCCGCCAACCGGACCCGGCGCATTCGTCGCCGGGTCCGACCCGTTTGATTTCCGCTTTACTTCAGCCAGGCGCGCTCGCGCCTGCTTGAGCAGGACGATCCACATGGCCCGCGCGCCCAACTACGCGTTTGAACGCAAAGAGCGCGACCGACAAAAGGCGGTCAAGGCCGCCGAAAAGGCGGAGGCGAAGCGCCTCCAACGTGAAGCGGATGCAGCAGAGGCCGCATCGGGCAGCGAGCCGGTCGATCCCCTGAGCGATCGAGACTGAAAGCCCGATATGCAGACGGCGGTGATCTTCAACCATGAGACGGTCGCCCTGGACGGCGAACTGTTCTCCAACTGTGAGTTCCGCGCCTGCCGCATGGTCTATGCAGGCGGTGAGCTCCCCAGCTTCGACGGCTGCCGGTTCGAGGGCTGCGACTGGAAGTTTGATGGTGCTGCGGCCAATACGCTTGCTCACTTGAAGCTGATCTGGAGCGCGGGCGGTAAAAGCCAAGTGCAGGCGCTTATCAAGGAAATAACTGGCGGCGGCCGTTAGACCCCACGCTTCAGCAAGGTCGTGAAAGCTGGTTTGCGCCGCCAGGCCTGCGAAGCAAAGCCTAGTGTGGAAGAGAGTAGGCTCGCGCCGTGGTGCGCGAGCCCATCGTCGTAACTACGCGTCTTGAGACTTGGCGGCCTTAGGGCGACCGGCCTTCTTGGGAGCAGGCGCCGTCGCCGGTGTTGGCTCAGGTGCGGGCGCCGCCGCCGCTTTGCGGCCGAGGCCCAGAGTTTTGGCCAGGGCGCTGCGCTGGGCGGAGTAGCTTTCCGCGACCATCGGATAGTCCTTGGGAAGACCAAAGCGGGTCCGGTACTCGTCCGGCGTCATGCCGTTGGTGGTCAGGTGACGCTTCAAGCTCTTGTACTTGCGCCCGTCGACAAAGCTCGTCAGAAACTCCGGCGTGCGGCTCTTGCGGATTTCTGCAGCGGTCGGCTTGGGGGCCTCGGGCTCCGCCGGAGCGGGCGCCTGGCCGACGGCGCCAAGGGCCCGATGAACCTCAGCGATGACGTTGGCGAGATCGGAGGCGCCGACCTTGTTGTTGCTGACGTAGGCGGACACGATGTCTGCCGTCAGGGCGGAAAAGTCAAAAGATGCGTCGTCAGCCATAGTAGCAACTCCCACTTGTGATTCGGATACGTAGAGTAGGAACTGTCCTCTCCGACTGAAAGGCTTTCTTTACAAAATGACCGTCAATCCGCACCCCGGTTGACAAATATCTACGCAATGAAGAGCGTCGGACCGTCTTGCTCCGGTAGATGAAGGCCAAAAACCGCTAAACGGCGCATGGACGCTGTTGTCTGGATACCGCGAGCGCGAGGATCACCTCCACTCTCAGCCAATGGCACCATATTCGAAGTCAGTCGAACCGACGAGCGGCCAGTATCGGGGGGAGCCAGACCGCTTTCCAGACAGACGACCTGAAGGAAGACGTGTCAGCCTGCCAAGTTCAGGGGCGCCGTCGAGTTTCGCCGAGGCAGGCGACGGAGCGGGATCCTGACGTGCAGAGCCGCAACGCAGTAGAGGCGAAGCAGCCGAGGACTCGGTTTGCGGCTCAGGACGGGCGCCACGCAGCGGCCGAACCTGCAGGCCATCCCCGCGTTCTTGCAAGCGGCCGCCGCCTCTGCGGAGCGGCTTCGATAAGAGGAGAGGTCATGAGCGAGGATCGCATGGCGAAGGCAGCCGCCCAGGCGAAGGATGGCGCACGCAAGTTCACCGGCAAGCTGCTCGGCGACGCCAAGCTCCAGGCGGAGGGGCAGACCGGCCTCACGGTCGACAAGCTGCAGGCCGCCTACGACGAGCGCCTGGATCAAGTGATCAAAGCCGGCGCCGATATCGAGGCCTACACCAAGGCCAATCCCTGGCTTGCATTGGGTGCGGCCCTCGGAACGGGGCTGCTGATCGGCCATGGCCTGGGGCGCAGCAAGCGCCGGGTGGTATATGTCCGCAAGGTCAAGGCCGGCGAAATCGGCTGAACGCCAGTGGGCGGCGAGCGGCCCCTAGCCGGATAGCGGAACGAAGGGTAGTAGGACCTCGGCGCGCGACCAGCGTATTTCGTTCGCTCGCTCGGAGTTCTCCATGACCATGCAACGGCCGGCCGACGGGGCGCATGACATTGTCTACCCGGCGGCGATCCCCTTCGCCCTGGTGCACCTGAGCTGCCTAGGCGCCCTGTGGTCCGGGGTCACTTGGAAGGCGGCGGGGCTCTGCGTAGCGCTCTACTGGCTGCGCATCTTCGCTATCGGGGCGGGTTACCACCGCTACTTCTCCCACAAGTCGTTTTCCACAAGTCGTGTGTTTCAGTTCGTGCTGGCCTTTTTGGCCCAGAGCACCGCGCAGAACAGCGTGCTCTGGTGGGCGGCGAAGCATCGCCACCACCATCGCTACTCCGACACCGAGCAGGACGCCCATTCCGCCGTACGCGACGGCTTTCTATACAGCCATGTGGGATGGATATTCGATCGCAAGCACAGCAATGTGGACTATGTGCAGGTGGAGGACCTGACCCAATTCCCGGAACTCAGGTTCCTGCACCGTTACGAGTTCATCCCGGCGATCACGTTCGGCGTTCTGTCGTTTCTGATCGCTGGTTGGCCCGGTGTGTTCGTCGGCTTCCTCTGCAGCACAGTGCTTGTTTACCACTCCACCTTCGCCATCAACTCGCTGGCGCACATGCATGGCAAGACGCGGTATGTGACCGGCGACACCTCGCGCAACAACTGGCTCCTTGCCTTCCTGACCATGGGCGAAGGCTGGCACAACAACCATCACGCCTACCAGAGCAGCGTGCGCCAAGGCTTCCGCTGGTGGGAGATCGATCCGACCTACTACATCTTAAAGGCGCTTTCCTGGATCGGGGTGGTGTGGGAGCTGAAGGCTCCTCCCGCGACCGTGCTGGCCAACGATCACCGCCTCAGCGCACGGGTGATCGACCGGGCGGCCCGGCAGCTGGCGGCGAGCTTTGAGGCCGAACGCATCGGCCAAGGCTTGGCCGCGCCGCAAGGTTCTCATGCCGCTCCGATCCAGGCGCGCCTCGCGCACGCCCGGGATCAGGCGCTCGAGGCTTTGTCCAACCTGCACCTGCCCGATCTCCCCAGTCGCGAGGAAGTCATGACCGTGGCGCGCGCCATGTTCGCCAAGACGCGCTCCTTGGACGAAATCGTCGATCGCGCATGTGAACTCCTGCGCGCCGCCATCAGCGCCCAGACAGCGACCCATGGAGAATGCGTCGCCTAGCAGGTCCGCCATGGGGGAGCCGCAGGCCCAGCCCTCACCCACCGGCGCGTGCGTGTACGGCGCGCCCCCGGCCGAACTGGTTTCGGTTCCAGACGATGCGGTGCAGACCTCTCCAACGATCCCAGGCTCAAGAGCCCTGGACAGCCTCCCGCCAGGAGGCCTGTCTTCGGCGATCATCGCGGCGCCGGCGGGCACGCTGGAACGGAACGCCGTGCTGGCGCTCGCGCTTCGGGCGCTGAGGCCGGACGGGCGCCTGACGGCCATCGCGCTGAAGGACAGGGGCGGCGCGCGCCTGGCCGGAACCCTGGCCGCTTTCGGCTGCACGGTGGAGGAGACCAGCCGGCGCCATCACCGCATCTGTCACCTGACCCGGCCTGCAATGCTCACAGGCGTCCAAGACGCCATCATCGCTGGCGCGCCTCGCCTTGTGGACGCGGTGGGTTGGACGCAACCTGGGCTGTTCAGCTGGGATCGACGCGACCGCGGCTCGGTGCTGCTCGCGGGCGCGCTGGGCTCCTTGGCGGGCCGCGGCGCGGACCTGGGCTGCGGCGGGGGCCTTTTGGCTGAGGCGGTGCTCGCCCAGGCGGCGGTGACGGCGCTGCACCTCGTCGACCTGGACCGCCGCGCGATCGATATGGCGCGACGCAACGTGATCGACCCGCGCGCCATCCTGCAATGGGCCGATGCGCGGGAGCCGCTAGGCTTCGGTGAGCTGGACTTCGTGGTGACCAACCCGCCGTTCCACCACTCAGGCCGGGAGGACCAGGAACTCGGCCGCGCCTTCATCACCGCCGGCCGCGCCCTACTTCGTAAGGGCGGAGTGTTCTGGCTGGTGGCCAATCGCCACCTTCCCTACGAGGAGATCCTGAACACGCTGTTCGCCAGCGTCTCACTGCGCGTGCAGGACGGCGGCTTCAAGATCTATGAGGCGCGCCGATGAACACGACATCGCGCCTCGACCGGCTGCTCGCCAACCTGGGCTATGGCGCGCGCCGGGAAGTGCAGCAACTGGTCCGCCAAGGCGCTGTGACTTTGGACGGCGCCATCGTGACGGCGGCGGACATGCGGCTGGCGCTGACGGAGGATCTGGCGACGCGGATGGAGGTCCGGGGCGTCCCGCTCGATCCGCTTCCTGGCATGGCGTTGATGCTGCACAAGCCCACCGGCGTCACCTGCTCGCACAAGGAAGCGGGCGCGCTGGTCTACGATCTGTTGCCGGACCGCTGGCGACGGCGGGAGCCGGCGGTGTCCACCGTAGGACGGCTGGACAAGGACACTTCGGGCCTGTTGCTGCTGACCGACGACGGCGCCCTGCTGCACCGGATCATCTCGCCCAGGAACCACGTGGCCAAGCGCTATCACGCCGCCCTTGCGCGCCCGCTGGCCGGTGGCGAGGCCGCTCGCTTCGCCTCCGGCGAACTGATGCTGGAGGGCGAGGACAAGCCGCTCGCCCCCGCCGTTCTGGAGCCGCTGACGCCGACCACCGCCTGGCTGACGGTGACCGAGGGGCGCTATCATCAGGTGCGGCGCATGTTCGCCGCCGTGGGCAACCATGTGGAGGCGCTGCACCGGGACCGGATGGGCGGCTTGACCTTGCCGGCCGAGCTGAAGCCTGGCGACTATCGCCTGCTCGGCCCAGCCGATCTGGTCACCCTGTTCATCTAAACGAGTGTCGGCCCCTCACATGCCCGCATACCACTCGTAGCCGCGATCTTCCCAGTAGCCGCCCTTGCCGCCGTTGATCCCCGCAAGGGTGTCGGTCAGCGCTATGCGCTGGACATACTTAGCCTGCTTGTAACCGAGCTGCCGCTCCACCCGCAGCCTTAGCGGCGCCCCGTGGGCGACTTCCAGAGGCCGGCCGTTCATGGCGTAGGCGATCAGGGTCTGGGGATGGAAAGCGTCGACCAGGTCGATGCTCTCATAGTATTGGCCCGGCGCCTGTTCGCCGCCCTTGGCGGGTTCGCCGTCCAGGTTGTCGGCGCAGTAGAAGACCGCATATCTCGCCCCCGCAGCCACGCCGGCCGCTTTCAGCAGCAGGCCGAGCGGCGTCCCCGTCCACTGTCCGATCGCGCTCCAGCCCTCTACGCAGTCGTGTCGGGTGATCTGGGTGCGGGAAGGAAGGCGCCGGAGCTGCGCCAGGCTCAGCGCCAGGGGTCGTGCGACCATGCCGTCGACGACCAGCTTCCAGCCGGCGAACTGGCCGGCGACGGCTTGGTTGTAGGCGTCATAGTTCGGGTTGGTGGTGCCGTTCGCCTTGAACTGGGCCGAGATGTCGGACGGCCTGAACTCGCGCGCCAAGCCGCCGCCGCCGAGAAGGAAGCGCTGGGTGTGCAGGGTCCAGGCCTGGCCAAAGTCGAGCACGTGCTGGAAGGCGGCTGCGCCGGTCAGCCTGTCCGCCTGGAACACCTTGGAGCAGCCGGCCAGCGCCAAGCCTGATCCCGCAAGGCCGCTGGAAAGCGCGGTGCGTCGGGTGATCAGCGCCACGTCAGTCGCGCTCCGGCGGAACGGCGTATCGCCCGGTGACGATGGAGCGGGCCTCGTTCAGCGGCCCGGCCAGGAACACCTGCGCCACGTGCACCGCGATGAACAGCACGATGCCTGAAGTGAACAGGAAATGCAGGGTGCGAGCCGACTGGCGACCGCCGAATACAGTGAGCAGCCAGGGCGCCGCGGCGTCGATCCCCGGCGACATCGTGACCCCGGTCGCCACCATGCCGAGGGTCAGCCCGATCAGCCCAAGGTAGGCCAGCTTCTGCAATACATTGTACTGCTTGGCGGCTTCGCCGCGCGGGTGCCGATTGCGGAGGTGCTCAAACACCGAGCGCGGCACGTCCTTGAGGTCCGCAACGGTAGGCCACAAGTCCCGCTGAAGGTGGCGGGCCAGCAACGACCAGGCGAGATAGATGCCCCCGTTCAGGATCAGGATCCAGCCGAAGAAGAAGTGCCAACGTCGCGCGTCGGCAAGATCGACGTAGCTTGGAAGGGTGATCCAGGACGGCCAGGCGCGATGCGCCCACTGGCCGTGAACCTTGGACCAGCCAAGCACGCCAGTGGTGTCTATCGTAAGGACGCCGATCTGGGTCACGCCCCGGGTCACCCCACGCGTGGTCTCGCCATGGATCGACAGGACGGGATGGCTGAACAGCTCGCCGGCCTGGCCCCAATACAAGGCCGGATGGGCGTTGAAGATGTTCAGCCCGCTGCCGATCATCACGAAGATGCAAACAGCGTTGATCCAGTGACTGAGGCGCACCACGACGGTATGGCGATAGATCACCTCGCGCCGCCGCCGCCCCGTTGAGCGCGCCTTGGACTTGACGTCGGGAGTAGCGACGGAAACGTCGGCGCTCATCGCGAAATGCTCATTTCAGGTCAGGATTTGTACAAGGGGTGTCGCCGGTCACGTCAGTGGCTCCAAGACACGATATCTGCGCGGCGCAGGCCAGCTACCCGGATCGACCCGACGCCACCAACCTCGGAGCCATGCCGGCGGATCTCACGCGCCTTGGCTCGCTCCCGCACCATGAGATAGATGCGGCTTGTCCCGGCGTCCATGTTCCGCGCGATGGCTGTAACCCTTTCGCACTTGCGGGGTCTGCGCGTTCTGCGCTGATAGACCCAGAGCGCCGCTCCGTAGCCCGGCGACGATCTTGCACGAACTTGAACCCGAAAAGCTGGATATCCTTATGGATCGCAGAGTTGTCCTTGCCGGCGGCGCGGGTCTTGCGGCCTTCGGCGCCGCCCTGTTCGGCCGCCGCTCACCTGCCCAGGCGGCGCCCGTCACCTTCCAGGTCAACCGCACGGCGGCGGAATGGCGGCGTCAGCTGACGCCTGCCCAGTTCGACGTGTTGCGCGAAGCCGGCACCGAAGCTCCGGGCTCCAGCCCGCTTCTCAACGAGCACCGTTCCGGCGTCTTCAGCTGCGCCGGCTGCAACCTGGCGGCGTTCGCGTCCAAGACCAAGTTCGAGAGCGGCACGGGTTGGCCGAGCTTCTACGCCCCGTTGCCCAACGCCATCGCCACCACGCGGGACGCCAGCCTTGGGGAGGTGCGTACGGAGGTCCACTGTCGCCGGTGTGGCGGCCACCTGGGTCACGTGTTCGACGATGGCCCGCGGCCAACGGGCCTGCGTTACTGCATGAACGGGGTTGCGCTGGGCTTCCACGCCGCATGACGGTCCAGCCTCGTACCCGCGACAAGCTCTGCGGCGCCTTCTTCGGGTGAGCCCCTCCGGGCGACGAGGATCGGTCGCCCGGATCATCGCCGTGGTCTTCGGAGCAAGCCTCCTTTGCGCCATGTTCCTGGCGCTCGGCGCCTGGCAGGTTCAGCGGCGTGCTTGGAAGCTTGGGCTGATGGCGGCGGTGGCGACGCGCGTGCATGCGCCGGCCGAGCCTGCGCCTGCACCTCCCGCCTGGCCGTCCATCACCGCGGCT
>CAXTRP010000066.1:0-10302 GCA_964246615.1 uncultured Caulobacteraceae bacterium
TGCGACATTTGCCTTCTTGAAAAAACTTGCAAGGAAGTCGAGGTGGACCGTAATTGGCACCTTCACCATCACCAACGGCGGGGTCTACGGCTCGCTGATGAGCACCCCGATCCTGAACGCGCCCCAGTCCGGCGTGCTCGGCATGCACAATATCGTCCAGCGACCGATGGCTGTGAACGGCCAGGTGCTGATCCGCCCGATGATGTATCTCGCGCTCAGCTACGACCACCGCATCGTCGACGGCAAGGGCGCGGTGACCTTCCTGGTCTCGGTGAAGAACGCCATCGAGGATCCGCAGCGGATGCTGCTGGACGTTTGAGGCAGCCGCTTGATGCGGAACGGCCAACTGTTTCTTAAATAAGAAGCCGGCTTGGCCCCCTAGGCCAAAGCCCGTGCGGAGATCGAGACCGAACCTATGACCCAGTACGACGTCGTCATCATCGGAGGTGGACCGGGCGGCTACAACGCCGCCATCCGGGCTGGGCAGCTGGGGCTGAAGGTCGCCTGCGTGGAGATGCGCAAGACATTGGGCGGCACCTGCCTGAACGTGGGCTGCATTCCGTCCAAGGCGCTGCTGCACGCGTCGGAGATGTTCTACGATGCGAAGACCGGGTTCGCCAGCCTGGGCATCAAGGTCAACCCCGAGCTCGACCTGCCGCAAATGCACAAGCAGAAGGACGACAGCGTCGGCCAGCTGACCAAGGGCATCGAGTTCCTGTTCAAGAAGAACAAGGCCGACTGGATCAAGGGCCGGGGCTCGATCGCCGGGCCGGGCAAGGTGCTGGTCAAGGCCGAGGACGGGTCCGAGCAGACGCTGGAGACCAAGAACATCGTCATCGCCACGGGGTCGGAACCGTCACGGGTGCCTGGCGTCGAGGTGGATCAGCGGCGGATCGTGGACTCTACCGGCGCCCTCGCCATCCCTGAGGTCCCAAAGAAGCTGGTGGTCATCGGCGGCGGTATAATCGGGCTGGAACTGGGCTCGGTCTGGGGCCGCCTCGGCGCCCAGGTCGAGGTCCTGGAGTTTCTGGACCGCATCATCCCTGGCGCGGATGGCGAGATCGCCACGGCGTTCCAGAAGGCGCTCACCAAGCTGGGCTTCAAATTCAGGCTCGGCATGAAGGTGACCGGCGCAACCACCTCTGATACGGGCGTGACGCTGACCGTTGAGCCCAAGGCAGGCGGCGAGCCGCAGTCCATCGAGGCCGACGTGGTGCTGGTTGCCGTTGGCCGGCGACCCTTCACCGGTGACCTGGGCCTTGACAGCGTGGGGGTGAAGCCCGACCCGCGCGGCTTCATCGACACCGACCACTACAAGACGTCGGCTCCCGGCGTCTGGGCGATCGGCGATGTCACTCACGGCCCGATGCTGGCGCACAAGGCGGAGGACGAGGCGGTCGCCTGTATCGAACTGATCGCCGGCAAGGCTGGCCATGTGAATTACGACGTGATCCCCGGCGTCATCTACACCTTTCCAGAGGTGGCCTGGGTGGGCAAGACCGAGGAGGAGCTGAAGGCGCAAGGGGTGGCCTACAAGTCCGGCAAGTTCCCCTTCACCGCCAACAGCCGCGCAAAGGTGAACCACGAGGGCGATGGGTTCGTGAAGGTGCTGGCCGACGCCAAGACCGATCGCATCCTGGGCGCGCACATGATCGGTCCGGCAGTCAGCGAGATGATCGGCGAGTATTGCGTGGCCATGGAGTTCGGTGGCGCGTCCGAAGACATAGCGCGCACGAGCCACCCCCATCCCACCCGCTCCGAGGCGTTGCGTCAGGCGGCCATGGGCGTCGAGGGCTGGACGATGCAGGCGTGAGGTGACGCCCTCTCCTGTGGAGCGGGGGAAAGCGTGCGTCGGGCAAACTCTACCAGCATGATCTGATCACAAGTCGCCGGCTGTTCCATGCAGTGCAGCCGCGCCACGGGCCTGTCCCGGACAAGGTGCACGCGAAGTGCGGCCGGGCGGGTAGCTGTGTGCGCCTGGACCTCGGCGTGTCCGACGCTATCGCCTCACAGATCGGTTCGTCTCCAGCTTGACGCAGTGCAGCAAACATCTCTTGCCATTCTAGTGACCGTACCGTACGGTAGGGAACACGCATTTGTTCGAGGTGATTATATTTGCCTGGGGCGCATTGTACCGGTCGTAAAGGGGTTTGAAGACATTGCGGCGCTTCCGACCTGTTGACCAAGCTGCACCAGTGTTGGCGATGTCGATCTGCGCGGCGCTGCTATCCGCCTGCGCACCGACCCTTGGACCGTCGCCCAAGCTGGCCCAGGCCGCCAGCTTTGGGACCGCCGAGAGCTTCTCCGCCCCCCCGGTGGATTGGCCGAGCGATCGTTGGTGGGAAGCCTACGCGGACCCGCAACTCGACGCCTTGGAGATGGAGGCGCTCCAGGGCGCACCCAACCTGAAGATCGCCGAAGCACGCGTTCGCTCCGCCCGGTCGACTGTCGAAACCACGCGAGCAGCGCTGTTGCCCCAGCTGAGCGGGGAAGCCAGCATCCAGACCAGCAAGCAGAGCCTGAACGAGGGCTATCCATCAGAATTTATACAGTTCCTGCCCGCCGGCTACCACACTCAGACCCGGATCGCGGCGGACCTTGACTGGCAGCTCGACTTCTTCGGTCGCAACCATGCGGCGCTTGCGGCGGCGACATCGACGGCTCAGGCCGCGCTCGCCGACGCGGCCGCCGCCAGATTGCAGCTGACGGTGGCGGTGGCCAGCGGCTACGCCGATCTGATCCGGCTCTATGCAGATCAGGCCGAGCTGGTGGACGCGCTGCAGGTCCGGCGCCAGACCCTGCAGCTGGTCTCCCAGCGGTTGCAGAACGGCCTTGAGACCCAGGGCGAGCTGAGCCAGCAGGCCGAGTTCGTGCCTGCGGCCCAGGGCGACCTGGACGTCATCGACCGCCAGATCCTGGTCAGCCGACACCAGATTGCGGCCCTGATCGGCGCCGGTCCCGACCGTGGGCTTCAGATCATCGCACCCAAGCTGTCGCAGGTACGCCCCTTCGGCCTACCCGAGCATCTCGCCGTCGACTTGGTCGGTCGGCGCCCGGACATTGTCGCGGCGCGGCTGCGGGCGGACGCGGCCGCCAAGGAGATCAAGGTCGCGCGGGCTGATTTTTATCCGAACATCGACTTGACTGCAGTCTACGGGGTGCAGTCGCTCGGGATCGATACGTTGCTCCGGTACAGCTCCGTCATCGGCGCTATCGGACCGGCCATTCGGCTGCCGATCTTCTCAGAAGGCCGACTGGAGGGCGCTTATCGCGGCGCTCGCGCAGAGTATGACGCAGCCGCGGCCAGCTATGACCAGACGCTGACCAACGCGCTGCGCGACGTAGCCGACGCCATCGCCGCAGAGCAGGCCCTGGCCAACCAGCTGAAGGACGCCCAGGCGCAGCTGGTCTCCGCCAACGACGCCGACCGCATCGCCAATCTGCGCTATCAAGGGGGCCTGTCCCCCTATCTGAACGTCTTGACCGCCGAGAATGGCGCGCTGGCGGCGCGCCGCAACGTGGCCGACCTCCAGGCGCAGGCTCTTTCCCTGGACGTGGCGCTGGTGCAGGCGCTCGGTGGCGGCTTCGTCGCTCCCGACGCCCACCTGGCCGTCCGCTGATTTCAAGGATCAATCTATGGCCGATGACCAGAGCCTGCCGAGTGGTCCCGCCCATCAGATGCGCAGCCCCGGGCCGCCGCCGGCGATGAGTTCACCTGCGAGCGCCGCTCCACCCAAGTCGAACCGCAGGCGGCTGTTCGCCCTGCTGGGAGCGGTCATCCTGGTCGGCGCCCTTGGCTATGTCCTCTATGACGTTCTGGTCCTGTCGCATTACGCCTCCACCGATGACGCCTATGTCGGAGCCGACGTGGCTGAGATTACGCCTCAGGTGAACGGCCAGGTACTGCAGGTCTCCGTCGCCGACACCCAGGCGGTGAAGGCCGGCCAGGTGCTGGTGGTGATCGACCCCGCCGACACCAGGCTGGCGCTGGCTCAGGCCCAGGCCGACTATGGCCGCGCGGTGCGCCGGGTGCAGCAGTACATGGCCAACGACCAGGCTGCGGGCGCCCAGATCCAGGCTCGCGACGCCGACCTGCTGCGCGCCAAGGCTCAGCTGGCCTCGGCCCAGAGCGATTTGGACCGAACGGCTTTGGACCTGAAGCGTCGCGAAGCGCTCTCCGCCTCGGGCGCGGTGTCGGGCGAGGAGCTGAGCACGGCCAGGAACGCCTATCAGACCGCGGTCGCCAATCTTGCAGCCACCAAGGCCGCCGGCGCCCAGGATGTAGCCAACAAGACGGTCGCGGAGGGCCAGCTCGCCTCGTCGCTGGCCCTTACCCAGGGATCGAGTCTTGATGAGAACCCGGAGGTCGCCGCAGGCAAGGCTGCAGTCGACGTCGCCAAGCTGAACCTGTCGCGTACAGTGCTGCGCGCGCCCTTCGACGGCGTGGTCTCCCAGCGCAACGTGCAGCTTGGCCAGCGTGTCGCCGTCGGCGCCCAGCTGATGAGTGTCGTGCCGATCTCCCAGGTCTATGTGAACGCCAACTTCAAGGAGGTGCAGCTGCGCAAGGTTGAGGTCGGCCAGCCGGCCGAGCTCATCGCCGACAGCTATGGCAAGGGCGTGGTGTTCCACGGCCGCGTCGAGGGCCTTTCCGGCGGCACGGGATCGTCCATGGCGCTTATCCCGGCCCAGAACGCCACGGGGAACTGGATCAAGGTGGTCCAACGCCTGCCAGTACGTATCCAGTTGGATCCGCGCGAGCTGGAGCGGCATCCGCTGCGCGTAGGGTTGTCCATGGACGTCAAAGTGGACGTCGCCCAGCACAGCCAAGCCTCGACCCGGCAGGACGTTGAGACTCAAGGCGCTGGCCGGACCGCCTCAGCCGCGCCCGGTCGCTGAGCGGAGGAGCAGCCGTGCCTGATCTTCCCATCGCCGCCCAGGGGTCCGGCGAAGGTCTTGCGCCGGTCGTCGCCCGCGGCGAGGACGCCGCGCAGGCCGCCCGCGAGGCCAAGGCGAACGAAGCCGTCAAGCCACCCCAGCCCCTGACGGGCGGGGTGCTGTGGGGCGCCTGCCTCCTGCTCTCGATGGCCAACTTCATCGTGCTGCTGGACACGACCATCGCCAACGTCTCGGTGCCGACTATCGCCGGGGGTCTGGGCGTTTCCGCCAACGAAGGCACTTGGGTCATCACCTCCTATGCGGTGGCCGAGGCCATCACCGTGCCCTTGACCGGCTGGCTCTCCCAGAGGTTCGGCTCGGTGCGAGTTTTCGTGAGCGCCATGGTGCTGTTCGGCCTGTGCTCCGCGCTTTGTGGCTTGGCGCCGTCCCTGGGCGTGCTGATCGTCTGCCGAGTGCTGCAGGGCCTTGCGGGCGGTCCGATGATCCCCTTGTCCCAGACCCTGCTGCTGCGCATCTTCCCCAAGGAGCAGGCGGGCCAGGCGCTGGGCTTCTGGGCCATGACTACGGTGGTGGCGCCTATCGCAGGCCCCATCCTGGGTGGCCTGATCTGCGACAACGCTCACTGGTCGTGGATATTCTTCATCAACGTGCCGGTGGCGCTCATCACCGCCAGCTTCGCCTGGCGGCTGCTTAGCACGCAGGAGGATGCGCGGACGAAGCGGCCGCTGGATTTCGTAGGCCTGGGGCTCATGGTCGTCTGGATAGCCGCCCTGCAGGTCCTGCTCGACAAGGGCGAGGACGAGGACTGGTTCAACTCGGTCTTCATCGTGCGCCTGGCGGTCGTCGCCGCAATCGGGTTCGTCGCCTTCCTGATCTGGGAGTTGACCGACGCCAATCCTGTGATCAACCTGAAGGTGTTCCGATCGCGCAGTTATACGCTGTGTCTGGGCGTGTTATGCCTGTGCTTCGGGGCTTATTTCGCCAGTACGGTGATCCAGCCGCTGTGGCTGCAAACCAACCTGGGCTACACCGCGACCTGGGCCGGCTACGCAATAGCGCCCCTTGGCGTGCTGGCCATCGTCATGTCGCCTATAGTGGGACGATTGGTGAAGAGCGCTGACCCGCGGCTGCTGGTCTTCATCGGTGTCATGGGCATTGGAGCCACAATGCTCTGGCGCAGCCATTTCACGTCCAACATCAACTATGCCCAGATCGTGCTGCCTCAGATCGTGCAAGGCGCCTGCATGCCGCTGTTCTTTGTGCCGGTGTTCAGCTTGGCCTTGTCGACGATCAAGCCTCAGGAGATGGCGGGGGCCGCCGGCATTCTCAGCTTCGCGCGCACCATGGCGGGCGCGTTCGGCACCTCGCTCGCGACAACCGCGTGGGCGAACGGCGGTCGCGCCACTCGGGTCGACCTGCTCAACCAGATCGACAGTCAAAGCGCGGTGCAGAGCTTGACCCATGCCGGGTTGAACCATGCTCAGGCGTTGCGCCAGTTCGAGGCCATGGTCCAGGACCAGGCGGTCATGCTGGCCACCGACAAGCTGTTTCTGACACTCTCGGTCCTGTTGGCGATCGCCGCCTGCAGCATCTGGCTCGCCGCCAAACCCGTCGGCCGGGTCGCGGCGAGCAACGCACACTAGGCTCTGACGCATGGCCATCGCGCCCGTGGCTATGTCTGCCTACCAAAGCGATTTCGACAGCTTCGCACGCCAGCTGGGCGCGTCCTTCGAGCGCTACGGCTTTGCGGTGATCAGCGAACACGGCCTGTCGCAAGCCATGCTGGACGCGGCGCTTGGTCAGGCGAAAGCCCTCTTCGCCCTGCCCGAAGCCGAGAAGTCGGCCTACGCGATCCCCGGCGGCGCAGGCCAGCGCGGTTATACCCCGTTCGGGCGCGAGGCGGCCAAGGGCGCGACGATCCAGGACCTGAAAGAGTTCTGGCACGTGGGCCGCGAGCTTGCGCCGGGTTCCCACCCGCACGCCATCATGCCCGCCAATCTGTGGCCGCGCGAACTGCCCGACTTTCGCCCCGCCACTCTAGCGCTGTACCAGGCGCTGGACGAGCTCGGCGGTCGTATCCTGCAAGCCATAGCCCACCATCTTCACGTGGCTCGCGACGCCTTCGATGAACCGACCCGCGAAGGCAACAGTATCTTGCGCCTGCTGCACTACCCGCCCGTACCGGCTGATGCGGCCGGCGTTCGCGCCGGAGCGCACGAGGACATCAACGTCATAACCCTGCTGTTGGGAGCCGAGGAGGCGGGGCTGGAGCTGCTCGACCGCGACGGCTGCTGGCTGGCCGTCCAACCGCCGACCGGAGCGATCGTGTGCAACATCGGCGACATGCTGCAGCGGCTCACCAACCACGTGCTGCCGTCCACCACGCACCGGGTGGTCAATCCATCATCGGATCGGCGCGGCGTATCGCGCTACTCCATGCCCTTCTTCCTGCACTTTCGTCCGGACTTCGTCATCGAGACCCTGCCGGGCTGCATCACGCCGCAGCGTCCCGACCGGTACCCTGAGCCCATCACCGCCGACGCCTATCTGCGCCAGCGGCTGAGCGAAATCGGGCTGGCGTAGGGTCTTTCAGACCCGCTCCACCTCGGCCGCAACCTTCTGCTGGCGCGCCCACATAGCGGCATAGGCGCCCTTTCGCCGAAGCAGGCCCTCATGCGTGCCCCGCTCCAGCACTCGGCCATGGTCCAGCACCAGGATTTCGTCGGCGTCGGTGACGGTGGATAGGCGGTGGGCGACCACCAGGCTGGTGTGGCCCTCGGCCAGGCGGCGCAGGCTTTCCTGGATCGCCTGTTCGGTATGGGTGTCCAGCGCGCTGGTGGCCTCGTCGAAGATCAGGATGCGCGGGGCCTTCAGGATGACCCTGGCGATGGCGACCCGCTGCTTCTCCCCGCCTGAAAGCTTCAATCCCCGCTCGCCTACGCGGGTGTCGTAGCCATCGGGCAGGTCGGCGACGAAGTCGTGCAGGCGGGCGGCGCGCGCGGCGGCCTCGACCTCTTCACGGCTTGCGTCGGGGCGGCCATAGGCGATGTTGTAGAAGAGGGTGTCGTTGAACAGCACGGTGTCTTGCGGCACCACGCCAATGGCTGAGCGCAGGCTGGCCTGGGTCACGTCGCGCAGGTCTTCGCCGCCGATAGTCACCGCTCCCGAGCTTACGTCGTAAAACCGGAACAACAGGCGCGCGATGGTGGACTTGCCTGCGCCGCTCGAGCCCACCAGCGCCACCTTCCGTCCCGGCGCCACGCGGAACGACACGTCAGACAGGATGGTGCGGCGGGGCTCGTAGGCGAAGCCCACGTCGTGGAAGACGATCTCGCCGCCGGGATCGCGAAGCGCCTGGGCTCCGGCCCGATCCTGCACCTCCGCCGAGGTCTTGAGCAGGCGGTTCATCTGTTCGTAGTCCACCAGCGACTGCTTCAGGCTGCGATAGACCACGCCCAGGACGTTCAGAGGCGTGTAGAGCTGCAGCAGATAGGCGTTGACCAGGACGAAGTCGCCCACACTCATCCGCCCGCGGGCCACACCTGCGGCCGCCAGGCTCATCACCACGATCAGGCCTAGCGACATGATCAGGTTCTGGCCGATGTTCAGCCCAGACAGCGTCATCTGGTTCTTCACCGCGGAGCGCTCGTAGTCGCGCTTGGCGGCGTTGTAGCGGTCGACCTCAAGCTGCTCGGCGACGAAATACTTCACCGTCTCGTAGTTGAACAGGCTGTCCACGGCGATCGAACCAGCCAGGTTGTCCTGGCGGTTCATCTCCCGGCGAAGCGCCACCCGCCGGGCTGTGACGCTGAAGGTGAAGGCGGCGTAGCCCAGGATCACGGCGATCACGGTCGCGGCGAACAGGGGGTTGAACAGACGCCACAGCACGGCGCTGACCAGCGTCACCTCCAACAGGATCGGCGCGACGTTGAAGAGCGTCAGCCCGAGCAGGCTTTCCACCGCGCTCAGGCCCCGGTCCATGACCCGCGATACGCCGCCGGTCTGGCGGTCGAGATGGAAGCGCAGCGACAGGCCGTGCAGGCGGTTGAGGGTGGCGGTGGCGGTGTTGCGCACAGCCCGCTGGACCACGGGCGCGAACACCAGGTCGCGCAGCTCGCCAGCACCCTGGCTGCCGATCCGCGCCAAACCATATGCCGCCACCAGCCCGAGCGGTGCGGCGATCAGGGCGTTGTGACCGTGCGGCGCGAGCGCGTCCACGGAGCGCTTCAGCAGCAGCGGTATGGCGACGTTGAACAGCTTGGCGGCGAGCACCAGCGCCAAGGCCACCACCACTCGCACGCGAAGCCCCGGTGCGCCCGGGGGCCAGAGGTGAGGTCCTAGGGTGCGCAGCGCCTTGAACTGGTCGCCTGGGGTCGCCTCAGCCAAGGCGGTGTTCCCATCCCGGACCGCGGCGGTAGCCCAGTGCCTCACGACCCGCTCCGGGGGGCTACGGCCGCGCGGCCATCCGCGCTTCGAGCCCGCTTGGCCTCGCCGCGGCAGCGATCGGAACAGTACAGCACCTCGTCCCAAACCTTCGCCCACTTCTTCCGCCAGACGAAGGGGCGGCCGCAGGCGACACAGGTCTTGGAGGGCAGGTCGGCCTTCTTCCTCATTCCCCGGATACGCCAGGCGAGCCGATGCGCCCCATCACGCGGCCGCCATCATCGGGGTCTGATTTACCGCCTCAGCGGTCAGCTCCAGGGAGCGGAGGCGGGCGGCGTGGTCGAAGATCTGGGCGGTGACCATCAGTTCGTCCGCACCGGTCCGCGCGGCGAACGCCTCCAAGCCGCGCCGCACGGCGTCCGGGCCGCCGATCACAGCGCAACTCAGGGCATGATCGACCGTCGCGCGCTCCAGGGGCGAGAGCACCTGCGCAATGTCGTCCACCGGCGGCGGCAGCTTGCCTGGACGTCCGGAGCGAAGGCGGGCGAAGGCCTGCTGCTGGGAGGTGGCCAGCCGTATGGCGTCGTCGTCGCTGTCGGCGGCTATGACGCTGAGCCCCAGCATCGCATGCGGCTTGTTCAGGTAGGCCGACGGGCGGAACCGCGCGCGGTAGACCTCCAGCGCCTGGATCATCGCATCCGGCGCGAAGTGGGAGGCGAAGGCGTAAGGCAGGCCTAACGCCGCCGCGAGTTGCGCGCCGTATAGGCTGGAGCCCAGGATCCAGACCGGCACGCGAAGCCCCTCACCCGGGGTGGCGCGCACGGCCTGCCCCGGCTGGGTCGGCTCGAAGTAGGCGATCAGCTCCAGCACGTCCTGGGGAAAGGCGTCGACGTCGCCGGCAAGCGTCCGACGCAGGGCTCGCGCGGTGACCTGGTCGGAGCCCGGCGCCCGGCCGACGCCGAGGTCGATGCGGTCCGGGTGCAGGGCCGCCAGGGTGCCGAACTGCTCGGCGATCACCAGGGG
>CAXTRP010000067.1:0-10292 GCA_964246615.1 uncultured Caulobacteraceae bacterium
CCTGCGGCCATGACGGGCACACTACCATGCTGTTGGGCGCCGCCAAGTACCTCGCCGCCAATCGCGACTTCGACGGGACGGTGCATCTTATCTTCCAGCCGGCTGAGGAGCTCCTCCTGCCCGAGGTGGTTCCTGGCGAGCGCACCAGCGGCGCAAGCGTCCTCATCCGAGAGGGGCTGTTCGAGCGGTTTCCGATGGACGCGATCTTCGGGATGCACAACCGGCCGGGCCTCTCCGCAGGCAAGCTCGGCGGCCGGCCGGGCGTGATCTACGCCGCCGCGGACAGGTTCGACATCGTGATCCGCGGCAAGGGCGGCCACGCGGCACGACCCCACCTCGCCGTCGACCCGGTCCTGGTCGCCTCCCACGTGGTGGTGGCGCTTCAGGGAATTGTCGCGCGCATGGTCAACCCGCTGGATTCTGGCGTCGTCTCGGTCTGCCAGATCAACGGCGGCACCGCCCCCAACATCATCCCGGAGACGGTGACGCTCGCCGGTACGGTGCGGACGCTCGATCCTTCCACCCAGCAGAGGATGGAAGACGCCATACGCTCCATTGCGGCAGGGATCGCGGAGAGTTTTGGAGCCATCGCGGAGGTTGACTATCTTCGCGGCCATCCGGCGGTGCGCAACGACGCGGAGCTGTACGGTCGCGTCCGCGAGATCGGGCGAGACCTGGTCGGCCCGGCGGACTTCGTCGACCTGGACGAGCCGACCATGGGCGGAGAGGACTTCTCCAACTACCTGGACCACAAGCCGGGCTGCTTCGTCCTGATCGGCAACGGCGAGGGACCGGAGAAGGGCGGCGCCATGCTGCACAACACGCGCTACGACTTCAACGACAGCGTGACGACTCTCGGCGCGGCTTTCTGGGTTAGCCTGGCGGAGGGTCTGCTGCCCGCCGGGGCGCC
Source organism: uncultured Caulobacteraceae bacterium (assembly GCA_964246615.1). Taxonomy (GTDB): domain Bacteria; phylum Pseudomonadota; class Alphaproteobacteria; order Caulobacterales; family Caulobacteraceae; genus CAHJWH01. The sequence goes on from CAXTRP010000067.1 coordinate 911, forward strand.
GAAGGCATGATCAGCGCGCCGGTGGGCGGAGCCTGATCCGGGTCCGGTCGCTCGTCGGCGAACCGCCGGACTCGCGGCGACCGGCGGGGGGCCGATCCACTGTCACGGAAGCTGCGAACCTGCTAATGGCCTAGTTGTGGTCAGGGCCACCGCAGACTTGGACGGCCTGCCCCATACCGTAAAACAGCGCCAAGATGAGGCTCGATGAACAAGCTCGACCTCCAGCCCGTCGACATCGAAGCACCGTCGATCAGCCAGAGTGTGTACGACGGACTGCGTTATCGCTTGGTCACCGGACAGATCGCCCCTGGCGTCGGCATCTCCACCCGTGGACTGGCCCATGAGCTTGGCGTCAGCCAGATGCCCGTGCGCGAGGCGCTGAGCCGGCTCGCCGCGGAGGGTGCCGTGGAAATCCGCACCAAGCGCAAGATCATTGTGCCGATCATGACGCAGGCCCGCCTGCAGGAGATAATGCGCTGTCGCCTGCTGCTGGAGCCGGTCGCAGCGGCCAATGCGCTTCCCCATATCAGCGAAGCGCGCCTGCGCGCGATCCGCGACGCCGATCATAAGATCGATGCGGCCATCCGGTCAGGTGAGGTGGACGCCTACATGGAGTCCAATTTCCACTTTCATTCGTTGATCAATAGATCGAACCCATCCGACACCTTTAGCCGGCTGGTCGAAATGCTCTGGCTACAGTTCGGCCCCTTCATGCGTGTCGTCTATGCTCGCGTTGGCACGGCCAGCCTTGTGGATCAGCATCACATCGCGATCCAGGCGATCGTGGATCGCGACGTCGACGCCCTACATCGCGCCATTGCGGACGATATCAGTGACGGGATGATCCTCATCCGCGAGAGCGACCTCGGGGTGGACGCGCTTTCGGTCTGAGCCGGCCGCGATCTCGCGCCCGGCCTCCATCTTAGAAACTATAGGAAGCGGTCAGGCCGGCGGTGCGTGGACGCTCCGTCGTGCCGTATATCAGTTGAGTGCGCTTCGTGTAGGCTGTCTCCGTCTGGGGCGCGCTATTGAAGGCGTTGTTCAGGAAGAGCGACACCAGCACTGGACCCGAATACACCCCTATCCGCAAATTCACGAGGTTAGTCACCGGGAGGTTCGGGAGCTGCGGCTTGTAACCTTGCGCCAGCCGATCCGGACTTGTGCCGCCATCATTGAACACATAGTCCAGGCGGGCGAAGGCCGGTCGGTCCAGGACATGGAAGCTGTATTGGCCGTAGGTCGAGCCGGTGAACGGGATGAGGTTGATCCTGTCATCCTTGGCGACGATCAGCGCCTTCCCGCTCTGCTCCGTGTCGTTGTAGCGGGCGTCGTTGTAGCCGACCGCAATACCGAGCGAGATGTTCGAGGTCAGCTTCAGTGCGGCCGTAAGGTCAACGCCCTTGCTGGTCGCCGAGCCGAGGTTGGAGGTGAAGGACTCACCGCAACTGGTCAACGGCACGGCTTGCTGAATGTTGCTCCAGTCGATGTAGTAGACACTGCCGTCAAGGCTCAGCCGCCCGTTCATCAACCTGTTCTTTGACCCCGCCTCATAGCTCCACACGCTGTCGGAGTCGTAGGTGGAGGGCGACTGCGTGATGCCGAGGTTCTGGAGGTCGGCGCTGCAAGCATTGGCGGGAACCTCCGCCTGGACGCCGCCGGGGCGGAAACCTTTGGCGGCGTTTGCGTAGAGGAGATTGTCGGGGTTGAAGGTGTAGGTCGCTCCGAACTTAGGCGTGAACGGCGAAGTGCCGAACGATCCCGTCGTCGTGCCCGCCGGGAAGGCGAACGGGCCTGCGACGAACTCGCTGTAGCGCAGGGTGTCACGCGTGTAGCGCACGCCCGCGGTCAGCTTGAGCTTCGGCGTGGGCCTGAGGTCGAACTGGCCGAACACGGCGAACTGCTTTTCCCGGGAGCCCACCTCGTCGACGTAGCTATAAAGCCCCTGGTAGGACGGCGCCCCAAGCGCCTGCTCGAAGTTTAGGCCGAAGTTTTTGACGAACAGATCCTCAAGCTGCCCGGTCAGCTCCTGCTGGTTGTCGACTTGGCGATCTTCAGAATAGAACACCCCTATGGTATAATTGAACATTGTGTCGGGGTTGGCCTTCTGTAGACGTAGCTCCTCAGTGAAGTTCTCCTGAGTGTCGCGCTGGAGAGAGGTGTCTTCGGGACCGGGCTCTCCTGGATAGTTGTTCGCGCCGGCCGGGAAGCCGCTCGTCTCGACATCGAGTTCCGTGAAGTCGACGTCGGCGTTTTCCCGGCGCATGTAGTAGGACGTGTTGGAGATCAGCCGAGCCTGGCCGAGCGCCGCCTCGGCCCGCAGCGCGTAGAGGGCGAAGTGCTGCTGGTCCGGCGTCTCGCCTTGGTTTTCGTTGATGAAGCGGCCTTTGGAGGCGTCAGAGGCCTGCAGCCAATAGTTTGACAGATCATTGAAGTGGACCTGTTCGTATAGGATGCTTGGCGTCAACGTCAGCCAACCAGTCGGAGCCCAGGTCAGCGCACCCCTGAGCGCAAGGGTATTCTGGTAGTTCGAGTTGCGGTCGGTGATCTGCTTGGTGAAGAAGTCCTCGTGGTCGACATAGCCGCCGTCGTGGCGGACGTAGGCGCTGAGCCTAAAGCCTAGCTTGTCTTCTACGATCGGGCCGCCCACCGCGGCGCCCACCTCGCCGCTTGGGCCTCCGCTTTGCGTTTCGGACCCTTCCACACGTTCGTAGGTCGAGAAATTACGGAGGTTCGGCTCCGGCGTGATGAACCGGATGGCGCCGCCTTCCGACCCCGAGCCGAACAGCGTTCCCTGTGGGCCGCGCAGCACCTCGATGCGCTCCAGGTCATACAGGGTAGGAAAGGTGTTGCGGCTAGTGAAGCCGTTCTGCCGCACCTGGATCGGCGTATCGTCTATGTAGATGCCGGTCGTCGCCGATCCCACCGTCGAGGAGATGCCGCGGATGGCGACGTTCGCCGAAGACGGGCTGGCGGCCGGTCCCGCCGAAGCGCTCGTGGTCAACTGAAGGTCGGGAGTGAACTGCTGTATCCCGCGGATATCCTTTAGGCCTTGTATCTCGACGGTCTTCTGCGTGAACGCGGAGATGCTGGCGGGGACGCGGCTGAGCAGTTCGCGCTGGCGTGTGGCCGTCACGACAACCTCGGAAATCTGGTTGGCCGCATTGCCGGGAGCGCTGCTGGGCGGAGCGCTGGCTGCTCCTTTCACGTCGCCCCCGTTCGGAGTGGCCTGCAATTGCTGCGCAGCGGCTCGCCCCGTCCACGATGTTGCTGCCGCAACCGAGGAGGTGGCCAAGAGCAACGCACGAATGGCATGAAGTCGACGCATGCTTTCCCCCAAAAGCTGGTTTTTAACAAGTCTGTAGACGGTCCAGCAAAGCCGGAGCGCCATGCCAATCCAAGCCCGCGCCAAAGAACTCACCGACGTGAATAGAATCAATGCAAGCGAACACTGCTGTCTACAGGATGAGAGGCATCTTAACAGCCCGTGCAGCTCTCCGTTAGAAGAAGGTTATATGAATGTGATCACAGAAATACAAGCGGCCAAGCTGCGGCGAATCGGCTCCAGCAACTCGTGGGTGGATTGAGACAGTCTGGAGCTCGCGTCTCTGCCTGGCGATTACCGACATCCGAGTCCGGTCATCCAAGTTGCGACGGCTGCTCTGACTTGAGAGCTCCAGGACGTTCCAAGAGGGGGTAACCGGATCGCCGGTAGAAGACGACGCCGACGGCCAGTCCGCCTACACCGATGCAGGTGGTGACGACGTCGAAGCTGAAGACGGCGTAGGTCGAGACCCCGACTAGGGCGACGGCGCTGAGGGCGGGATAAACCGCGTAGGCGGCGAACGTCCTAAGGCTGGTCCTGAACGCGGCTCTGTAGAGCCAAGCCGACGCGAAGCCGGCGAAGCTGTAGTAGTAGCAGACCTGGATCGCGACGGCGCGCACGGCGTCCGCAAGGACGAGGCTCATCGACGCCATCAGGTTGGACAGCAGCACCATGGCTAAACCCACGACGAGCATCAAGGCGATGGCCCTCTGCGGCGCGCCGGTCCGCTCTTTGACGACGCCGAAGAAGGCGGGCAGGGCGCGATCGCGCCCCATGGCGAACACCGTGCGCGAGAACTGCAACATGCTCGTCTCCAGCGTCGCGACGCTGGACAGGATCACGGCAAAGGATGCCGCAAGGCCGCCGGCCCGCCCCAGCCCCGCCTTGATCGCAAGGCCGTAGATCAAATTTCCGCCGCTATGGCCGACGTCAGAAGGCTGGAACAGCATCAGCGCCGCAACTGCGAAGGCCACGAAATACCCGACGATGATCGCTATGCTCAGGACACCGCTCTGGCCAGCCTTCTTCTCTGCATCGACTGCCTCCTCCCCAAGATTGGAGGTGACGTCCCAGCCCCAATAGAAGAAGACGACGATCAGCGCCGACGCCGAGAATACCTTCGGCGTGTAGCCCTGGCCGAGCCAGGACCACGACGGGGTCGCAATAGCGCCGTGCGCCACGGCATGCACGAGGGCGGCGATGGCGACAACGCTGAGGATCAGCAACTCAAGCCCGCTCATGATCAACTGGACGGCGCTGACCAAACCCATGCCGCCGATGATGACGAGGCCGATGGCGACGAACCACGAAGCGCCCACAAGCGTCGTCAGCCAGGTGTTGTTCGCCAGTCCTGGATCCGGGAAGAAGCTCAGCGTCGCCGCGCCGAGCGGGATGCATCCAGCCACCACGAACACGACGGACGCCACGAGAAGCGCCCAACCGGAGAAGAAGCCCAGCAGGTCGTTGAAGATGCGGCTGGTCCACTCGTAGGCGGCGCCTGCGGCGGGCATGTGCGCGTTAAGGCCCTTGTAGCCCATCGCGATGCCCAACATCGGCAGGGCGAAGATGACCAGCGCGCTCGGCGCCAGCGTCCCGGCGGTTGCGAGCAGTGTGCTCAGGGTGACCGCAATCGAGAACCCGGGCGCGCTGCCGGCGACGCCCATGGTGACGTTTTCGAAGAAAGAAAGCGAGTTCGCCTTCAGCCTCGCCTCTGTGGCGGGGGACGCGATGGAACTTGGGACGCCAAGCGTCGTGCCGGCCGCGGAAGGCGATTTCTGCCGACGGGCCGGATGCGACGCGCTGAGTGTCATGCTCGCCGCGCCTTCGCTCAGGGGCGTTGAATGGGAGCGGTGAGAAGGATCACGCGTTTGAGCCCAATTCGAGGTTTGATCCCCGCCGGGATCCGCGCATCGCCATCGCGGTCAAGCGCGCAGTCGGTCGACATGCAAACTCCGAGACCATATCAGCAAAGCATAGATTGTGATCACGGCACCGGACAGGTGTCAACGATGGTCAGTAGAAGATGTGCTGGGATAGGTGAGCGTGACGCTCAGCGCCTTCGTCGGCCCGTCGGGCGATTGGGGTGGTCATCGGCTGCGGCTCGGCTTTGTGATCTGTCGCCCGGAGTGGAAACACCGGGATAACGACTGGACAAAAACCACAGTCCTTATTAGCGTGATCACAGATAGAGCGCTTGACCTTCAAGAGGGTCGAGGTGGCGTTCCAAATATGCGGAGGGTCGATGATCCCGTTCAAGCTTGATCAAGCGTTCGAGCCGGTGGATGACTGGGGGATTCCCGAAGACGCGGGCGCCACCACGCTCGATGGCGGTCGCATGGCGGTCGGCGGTAAAGTGCTCTTCGGATCGCTCGAAGGTCCGGTGCATGGCGGCCTGTACGAAGCCAGCCGGGGGCGTTTCCGGGTCAAGTATCCCTATCACGAGCATTCCACCGTCAGGGAAGGACGCCTGGCCATCACCGACGAGTCCACCGACACGACCATCGAATATGGACCGGGCGATAGCTGGATCATCGCCATGGATGCGCCGATCATCTGGGACGTGCGCACCGACAAGGTGCTGGTAAGCTTCCTCGGCACGACGATGGCGCTGAGCTGAAGCCAGAAGCGCCAAACATCGGGAGTGCGGCCATGGATCGGACAGCCTTGCTGAAGGCGCGTCATGCTGCGGCGGTGGCGGTGGGCGTCGGCACCAGGGGAATCTACGCCGCCCGCGCCGAAAACTCCGAGATCTGGGACGTCGACGGCCGCCGCTTCATCGACCTGACCGCCGGTATCGCGGTTAACAACACCGGTCACCGCCACCCTAAGGTGATGGCCGCGGTGGCGGAGCAGGCCGGGCGCTTTACCCATACCTGCTTCCACGTCGCGCCCTATGAACCCTACATCTGCCTCGCAGAGCGGCTGAACGCGATCGCGCCGGTTCGCGGGCCGGCCAAGACCATGCTGGCTACCACCGGTGTGGAGGCGGTCGAGAATGCCGTCAAGATCGCCAGGATCGCGACGGGACGCTCGGCGCTTATTGCCTTCTCGGGGGCGTTCCACGGACGCACCATGATGGGCATGGCGCTCACCGGCAAGATGATCCCCTACAAGACGGGCTTCGGGCCTTTCCCCGCTGGGGTTTACCACGCCCCGTTCCCGAACGCGCTGAGGGGGATGAGCGTCGAGGCGTCGATGGCCGCGCTGGAGACCCTCCTGGGCGCCGACATCGCCGCGAGCGAAGTCGCCGCCATCATCGTGGAGCCCGTGCAGGGAGAAGGCGGCTTCCTGCCCGCGCCCGCCGACTTCCTCCACCGGCTTCGCGCCCTCGCCGACGCGCACGGCATCCTGCTTATCGCGGACGAGGTGCAAGCGGGGATGGCGCGCACCGGACGTATGTTTGCCATGGAGCACAGTGGGGTCGAGGCCGACCTCGTGACCCTGGCCAAGGGTCTGGCCGGCGGCTTCCCGCTGTCCGCCGTCGTCGGGCGAGCGGATCTAATGGACGCCGCCCGGCCGGGCGGCCTTGGCGGCACCTACGCGGGAAACCCTATCGCCATCGCCGCCGCCCATGCCGTCCTTGACGTTATAAAGGACGAGGGACTGACGGAGCGCGCCAGCCGCATCGGCGAGGTGATGACCGCCCGCCTGCGTGGCCTCGCCGCCGAGCCGGGGATGGAGGCCATTGCGGAGGTGCGTGGTCCGGGTGCCATGGTGGCCATCGAGCTGGTGCGCGATCGCGCAGGCCTCGCACCCGACCCAGCGGCTGCGGCGGCGGCGGTCGTAGAGGCCGAGCGCCGTGGACTCATCGTGCTCGTGTGCGGGGCGCACTTCAACATCATACGGCTGCTTCCGCCTCTGACGATAGACGATGCGCTGCTGGAGGAAGCCCTGGACCTCCTGGCGGCCTCGCTCACAACCGTGCTGGCCCCTGAGCACGCGGCGCCGGCGCCGCTGGAGCTCGCCTGCGCGGTGGAGTGATCCTGCGCGCTTCGCCGCCAAGCGGCCTGCCGCCGCCCATGTGTGCTACGCTGCCGAACGGTACGGGCCGGCGGCACCCACTGTCCTTCGGATCCTTGAACGCCTTATGAGTCCTCCGTCCCTTTCGCCAGGTGAACCGGCCGCTCCCGCAGGCGAAAGTCTGCGGGCGCAGCGGCAGGCCAGCGTGGCTCGTCTCCGTTGCATGGGCGTCGATCCCTATCCTGCCACCGTCGCGCGGGACGGCAGCAACCTCCAAGTGCGCTTAACCTTCGAACACTTGGCGCCAGGCGAAGCGACCACGTCCATAAGAACGGTGGCTGGGCGCGTCCGGACGATCCGCAACAGCGGCATGTTCATCGACGTCTTCGACGGAACCGCTCGCCTCCAACTGTTCGTGGCGTCCGGACTTAAGGGTCCGGCCGACATCCTCGCCGAGCTGGACATCGGGGACTTCGTCGCGGCGAGCGGGCCCGTCCGGCGCACCCCGCGCGGGGAGCTGACCCTCGACGTCGAAACGCTGCGGATCATCTCCAAGGCCGTGCGCCCGATGCCGGACAAGCACGCCGGCCTGCGCGATCCCGAGCTGAGGGTCCGCAAGCGGTATCTCGACATTGCGGCGAACGAGACCAGTCGACGCCACCTCCTGGACCGTTCGCGCGTGCTGGCGACGATCCGGGACGTCCTCACCGAGCAGGGCTTCGTCGAGGTGGAGACGCCCATGCTCCAGGCCATCTACGGCGGAGCGGCCGCACGCCCGTTCACGACTCGCCACAACGCGCTTGGCCTCGATCTCTACCTGCGAATCGCGCCGGAGCTTTACCTCAAGCGGCTGCTGATCGCTGGGCTGTCCGACCGTCTCTACGAGATCGGCCGCAACTTCAGGAACGAGGGCGTGTCCACGCGGCACAACCCCGAGTTCACCATGCTCGAACTCTACATGGCCTATGCGACGCAGGCAGAGGCGCGCGACCTCCTGGAGGATCTGTTCCGGGCCGTCGCGACGGCGCTGCACGGAGGGCCGCAGGCGCCCGCGGCGGACGGCGTAATGCTGCACTTCGGCCCTCCCTTCAGGACTCTCAGCATGGTGGAGGCGGCCGAGCGCGCCGTCTCGATGCCGGCGCAGAGCCACGACGATCTCGCGACCTTCCGCCAGCGCGCCGCAAAGGTGCTGGACCGGCCCATGGACGCACGGCCCTGGGGAGAAATCGTCGAAGCCCTCTTCGAGGCGACGGCCGAGAAGGACTTGGTGCAACCCACCCACGTGGTGGACTTCCCGGCGACCATCTCACCCCTGGCGAAGCGGTCGGCGACCAATCCCCTGCTCGCGGAGCGCTTCGAGACCTACTGCCTGGGCATGGAAATCGCTAACGCCTTTTCCGAGCAGAATGATCCCGCCGCGCAAAGACAAGCTTTCGTCGATCAGATCGAACGTGGATCGCGACCGGAGGAGGTCTCGCCCGTAATCGACGAAGATTTTCTGGAGGCGATGGAGTACGGAATGCCACCTGCCGCAGGGCTGGGCGTCGGCATCGACCGGCTGGTGATGCTGATGACGAACGCAGCCTCCATTCGGGAGGTGATCGCATTTCCCCTCGTCCGGCCTGCCGGCGCGTGAGTCGGACATGCACGGCGGCGACCGCATCATAAATCTGGAGACGGTGAACACGCATGAAGGCGCGCACGACATCGGCGCCCTGATCCTCGGCCGGTCGATCACCGGCTTGGCGCCCTTGTGATGAAGCCACTCGCCGGCTTGCGGGTCATCGAGCTCGCCCGCATCCCGGCCGGCCCCTGGCGCGGACAGCTGCTTGCGGACCTAGGCGCGGAGGTGATCAAAATCGAGCGACCCGGCACCGGCGACGACACCCGCCAGTGGGGGCCGCCCTTCATCGCGGATAAGGACGGCGCCGATTTCGGCGCTGCCTACTATCACTGCGCTAACCGCGGCAAGGCGGGTGTAACCGTGGATATCACCACCGCCGAGGGCCAAGCGGAGATCAGGCGGCTGGCGGCCGGGGCAGACGTCTTGATCGAGAACTACAAGGTCGGCGGCCTGTCGCGCTACGGGCTCGACTATGC
>CAXTRP010000068.1:0-10290 GCA_964246615.1 uncultured Caulobacteraceae bacterium
ACAAGTCCTGGGGAGACGGAAGGAGTAGCCGTCAGGAATGTCCAACCTCGGGCTTCGGCCTGGCTTCGAGCTTGGCGCGGTAGCGATGCACCGCGTCGCGCTTGGCGGCGTGCAGGCGCAGGCTTTCACGTGCCTTGACCAACACCAGCCCCACCGCCAACGCGCCCGAGATTATCGCAGCGCTGCGTCGAGGGTTCATCTGGCCCGCCGTGTAAAGGCTGGTCTGCCGCGCGCCCAGGTAGGGCGCCCGCTCGTTCAGATCGCGACCCGGCTTGAACAGGGCGTCGTCCTCACCCGTCGCCGTCCCCGAGCCACTCTTCATCAACAGCGGTACGGCCCACGCGGTCAGCGGCTCCGCCAGGGTGGGAAAAGCGTTGCCGATCAGCGCCTGCAGGCGCCCACCGCCGCCCACCGTTATCTCCCGCGTGCGTGTCTCGGCGGTGTAGAGGATCGCGTCGGCCACCAAGGTCACGCCATAGACCGGCGGCGGGTTCTTCTTGGGTGATCCCGTATAGTTGCGGGCATGCAGGTGGTAGGGCGTGTCGATGGCGGCGGGCTTGATCAGGGTGACCTGCACACCGGGCGCGCTGGACGCCAGCTCCATCCGAAGAGCGTTGGTGAACCCCTTCACCGCATGCTTGGACGCCGAGTAGACGCCTTGGACCGGGACCGCCTGGTCAGACAGGATCGAGCCGACGTTGATCAGCGCGCCGCCGTCGGCACGCCCCTTCAGGTGCTCCACCGCGACCTGGGAGCCGTGCACGACGCCCCAGTAGTTGGTCTCGAACAGGCGGCGCTGATCCTCGAGCGGCGTGTCGGCGATGGTCCCGAACACCGCGACGCCCGCGTTGTTGATCCAGGTGTCGAAGCCGCCGTAGAGCGTCTCCGCCCGGGCCGCCGCCGCCTGCACCGCGCTGAGGTCGGCGACATCGGCGACGGCGAAATCGGCGACGCCGCCGATCGCCCGCAGCTCCTCGCAGAGCGCGCGCAGCGCCTGCTCGTTGCGCGACACCAGCAGCAGCTTGGCGCCACGGGCCGCTGCGGCCCGAGCAGTCGCCAGCCCGATCCCCGAGGTCGCGCCTGTAATGACCAGGGTTTGGGCCGAGAGGGGCTTCAAGGCGGGTCGCATGCGTCCACTCCGGTGGCTGACCGACGGCAACTGAAGCTTCGGATGCGGGGTTCCGGCGGCGCGTGATCGTTGCTCCGCCAAGCCTTGGGGCTAGAGAGAGGCGAAGGGGCATCAGGCTCATGGTTCGCGAGACACTCAGACTGAGCCGCAAGGCCGGCGGACTGGGCCGCAAGGCCGGAGCGGGGAAGCGAGCGCCGCCGGCCGGGACCAAGTCTCGGAGGCCGGCGGCCCGGCCCGCCCATACGCCGGCTGCGAGTGGAGCGGGTCGTCTCAGGCGCCTGCTGACCCTTACGGGCTTCATCGTGGTCCTGGCGCCAGTCGGCTTGACCGCGCTTTACCGGGTGCTGCCGCCGCCGATCACGGTGCTGATGATCGAGCGGCTGGCGCAGGGGCAGGAGCTGCACAAGGCCTGGCGGCCGTTGTCGCGTATCTCGCCGGACCTGGTGCGCTCCGTGATCGCCTCGGAGGACGCCCACTTCTGCAGCCATCACGGCTTCGATGTCGCCGCGATGCGGGCGGCGGCGGCTCACAACGCGCGCGACCCGCACCGGGTGCGCGGCGGCTCAACCATCAGCCAGCAGACGGCGAAGAACGTCTTTCTCTGGCCCCAGCGCTCCTATGTCCGCAAGGGTCTGGAAGCAGGGTTCACGTCCCTGATCGAGCCGCTCTGGGGCAAGCGCCGGATCCTGGAGGTCTATCTGAACGAGGTGGAGTGGGGGCCGGGGATCTATGGTGCGGAGGCCGCCTCGCAACGCTACTTCGGCCATGACGCGGCCGAGCTGAGCGCTTCGGAGGCGGCGCGCCTCGCCGCCATCCTGCCCGATCCGCTCAAGTGGAAGGCCGTGCATCCCGGCGCCTACGTCCAGCGACGCAGCCGCCGCATCGGGGCGGCGGCCCAGACTGTGCGGGCGGACGATCTCGCCGGTTGCGTGCTTCGGGACGACTAGGGCCGCCGCCCTGTCGCTTAGGGCTGGGGCGAGGCCGCGGCCATGGCGATGGGGGTGACGACGGCGTGGCTGGTGGCGGCCTGGGCGATCTGGGTGGCCATGCCGGCGGCCTTCTGGGCGGCGTGATAGATGAAGCCGTAGGTGGGGTAGACGGAGTTGCCGAGGTTGTGGCTCGGATCGTACCAGACCTTCACCTGGCTCCAGTCGCCGGTGGGGGAAACGTCGACGACGGTGACGTCCTTCTCCACCTGGCCGCGATGGCCGCCGATGAGCGACCAGTTGGCGTGGGTGACCTGGATGATGCGGTCGGTGAGCACGTGGCTGACCACCGAGACATGGCCGTGAGACATGACGCCGGAGGCCTTGAACACGAGCACCGATCCGGACTCAGGCGTGAAGCCGCGGCTGTACTTGCCCATCGCCTGGCGCCACCAGGTGGCGGCGTCGCCGAACAGCTCGATGCCTGTGAACATGCGCGCGAACTGCACGCACTGCAGGCCCTGGGCGTTGGCGGAGGAGCTGAAGCCGAAACCGGCGAGGGCGGCCGAAAGAGCGAGGGCCGTCAGACGCTTGCGCATGCAGAAATCCCGAAAACACCTTACTTGCATGTGAGGATAGCGTGGGCTCGAATGGTGAAAAGTCGCTTACCGGTCGCACCCCGCGTGGTGTTTCGCCACGGAAACATGGACGCCACAGGGTGAGCCGTAAAGGACACAGTTAAAGGTGTCAGAGATTAGCCTCCTCCGTTATCCGGTACCTGGCGTTGGCGTCGTCTGCCTGCGCGGGGACACCGTCCTGCTCATCCGCCGGGGCCGGCCGCCCCTGCAGGGCGCCTGGAGCCTGCCGGGCGGCAAGCTTGAATGGGGCGAGCGGCTGGAGGCGGGTGCGCTGCGGGAGCTGGCGGAGGAGACCGGCGTGGAGGCGGACCTCCTCGGGCTGGTGGACGTGGTGGACGGCCTGTTCGACGCCGACACCCACTATGTGCTGATCGACTACGCCGCGCGCTGGCGTTCCGGTGAACCGCGGGCGGGGGACGACGCCGCCGAAGCGGTGTTCCACCGCCTGGACGGATTGGCGGCGCTAGGCCTCTGGGACGAGACGATCCGCGTGATCGGGCTGGCCGTTGCGCGTTATGGCGGCTGAGCAGTTCCGCCGGCAGCGCTTTGGAAAGCTCCAGAGCCGCTGCTTGGAGGAGGAGGCTAGAGCCCGTTAGAGTATGTACTGCATCCTTCGGGACCAAGCCTGCAAGCCGGGTCGGCCTTCTGGTTTGTCACGCCGATGCGAGAGCGAGCAGCATCTCTGCGTAGAGGGCCGCGAACCGCTCCTGTCCTGCCGCGTTGGCGATCAGATCCTGGCGCGTCTCCAGCTCCAGGTACTCCAGTCCCCGGGCCTGGGCGTGCCGGGGACCGGTGTAGTCGATGTCGTCCATGGCGTAGGGTTCGTTGTCGCCCACCGTCAGCTCGGGGCGCCGTTGCAGCCAGGCGAGGGCCGCCAGCGACAAGGCGTTGCGCTGGTGCAGCACACCCACCTGCCAGGGGCGGACGGCGCCGGCCATGGCCGGCGTGAAGCTGTGGATCAGGATCAGCCGGGTGGCCAGGCCCTTCGCCTGCCGGTCGTCGAGCTCGGCGGCGATGGCGGCGTGGTAGGGGGCGTGGATGGCGTCCACCCTCGCCTGGCGCTCCCCGGCCGTCAGGTTCCAATTGGCCGGGACGTCCGCCCCGTCCGCACAGATCACGATGGCGTCGGGGCGATCCGGCGCGCGGTTGCAGTCGATCACCAGCCGCGAGTAGGCCTGCTGGATCAGGCAGGCGTCGCCGAGCGCGACCGCCAGCCGCTCGGACAGGCCGGCCGCACCGATGTCATAGGCGATATGCCGCTCCCACTCTGCGGGAGCCAGCCCCAGGTCGCCGAGCGCCGCAGGCGTGGAGCGCCCGGCATGGTCGCAGACGAGCAGGAACGGGCTGGAACTGCCTGCATTTTGGACACGGATGGGATGGGGGTCGCTTGCGGCGAGACGAAGCATCGATCTTTTCCCCGACTCCCTCGTTAGCTTGCCACGATGCCGATCCTCAACATCCGACACCTGACCCGCTATCGCTACTGCAGGCCGGTGGCGTTTGGTGACCATCGCGTGATGTTCCGGCCGCTGGAGAGCTACGACCAGCGCATCCTGGAGTCACGCCTGGTGATCCTGCCAGAGCCTGCGGAGCTGCGTTTCGTACACGACGTGTTCGGCAACTGTGTCGGCGTCGCCCGTTTCCGCGCCAGGGCCAGCGAGATCAGTTTCGAGAGCCACGTGCGGCTGGAGCATACGCCGGCACCGCTGGTGACCGATAACGAGGACCTGATCGACGCCTCCGCCCACACTTTCCCGTTCGCTTACAGCGCAGAGGACATGCCGGACCTGATGCGCTCCATCGAGCGCCAGCACGCCGACCCCGAGCGCCGGCTTGAGCGCTGGGCGCAGCGCTTTCTGCGCCAGGACGGGCCCACCGGCCTGCTGGCCGCCCTGTCCGAGATGACCCACGCCATCCGGCGGGAATTCAGCTATTGCCAGCGGCTGTATGGCCCGGCTCAGGCCCCGCTCGAGACCCTGCGTCTCGGCTCGGGCACCTGCCGCGACTTCGCCATGCTGATGATGGAGGCGGCGCGCTCGCTTGGCCTCGCCGCCCGCTTCGTCTCCGGCTACGTCTACAGCCGGTCGGGCGGCGGCGGGCCAAAGCGGGCTGGCGGCGGGCATACCCATGCCTGGGTGCGCGTCTTCCTACCGAGCTGCGGCTGGATGGAGTTCGACCCCACCAACGGCATCGTCGGCGCGGTGGACCTGATCCGCGTGGCCATCACCCGCGATCCCGGCCAGGCGACGCCGCTCTGCGGCAGCTACGATGGCGCCGCCGACGACTTCCTGGGCATGGATGTCGAGGTTGACGTCGAGGTGGACCGCGCATCCGGTCCCGTGCGCCTGGCGGCTTGACAGCCGAGCCCGTCGCCGCGACCCCACGCGCGGCGATACGCCGAAACGAGGTCTGACATGCAAATCCGCGTCGGCTATGACATCGCCTATGACTGCGCCGGCCCTACGCCCATGCTGTTGCTGCTCAGCGTGCGGCCTGAGCGACTGGGCGATCTCGTCACGCCTCAGCAGATGCGGGTCACGCCCGACGTCCCTGTGCATGCCTACACCGACGTTTTCGGCAACATCTGCCACCGCCTGCTCGCGCCTCCCGGCCTGATCGCTTTCAGCAGCACCTTCACCATCGAGGACAACGGGCAGCCTGATCCGATCGAGATCGACGCCGAGCAGCACCTGATCCAGGACCTGCCGGACGAGACGCTCGTCTACCTGCTGGGCAGCCGATATTGCGAGACCGACTATCTGATGGACACCGCCTGGGCGGAGTTCGGGCGGGTGCAGGGCGGCTGGCGCAAGGTGCAGGCCATCGTGGAATACGCCCACAACCGCATCACCTTCGGCTACCACCACGCCCGGGTGGACCGCACCGCTCACGGCGCGCACCAGGATCAGGTGGGCGTGTGCCGCGACTTCGCGCATCTGGCGGTGACCCTCTGCCGCTGCATGAACATCCCGGCGCGTTACTGCACCGGCTATCTCGGCGACATCGGCATCGACCCCATCCCGGGTCCCATGGACTTCTCCGCCTGGTTCCAGGCCTTCGTGGGCGGTCGCTGGCACACCTTCGACGCGCGCCACAACAAGCCGCGGATCGGGCGAATCATGCAGGGCTATGGCCGCGACGCCACCGACGTCGCCATCTCCACCAGCTTCGGCTCCTCGACCCTGGTGAAGTTCGAGGTGGTCAGCGACGAGGTGGCCGGGGCCTGAGCGGCGCCGGCTGCCCGCAAGCCGGTCACCGCACGCCGGCCATCAGGGTCCGGGCGGCCTTGGCGACGTCGGCCTGGCGCATCAGGCTTTCGCCGACCAGCAACGCTTTCGCCCCCGCCGCCTGCATGCGGGCGGCGTCGGCCGAGCCCGACACACCGCTTTCCGCGACGAGCAGCACGCCAGCCGGGGCCCTGGGCGCCAGCCGCTCGAACACGGCGAGATCGGTGACGAAGGTGTGCAGGTCGCGGTTGTTCACCCCGATCATGTCCGCCCCGAGCGCCGAGGCTCGATCCAGCTCGGCTTCGTCGTGCACCTCCACCAGCACGTCCATGCCGAGCCGCCGGGCGTGCGTCATCAGTTCGGCTGCGAGCGCATCGTCAACCATGGCCAGGATCACCAGCACGCAGTCGGCCCCGTGCAGACGCGACTCCGCCACCTGCCAGGGATCGACCATGAAGTCCTTGCGGAGCGTCGGCAGGGCCGTGGCCCCCCGTGCGGCGACCAGGTCGAGGTCCTGGCCCTGGAAGCTCGGCTTGTCGGTCAGCACAGACAGGCAGGTGGCCCCGCCTTCAGCGTAGGCGCAGGCGAGGGCGACGGGGTCGAACCTCTCCCGGATCACGCCCTTGGACGGGCTGGCCTTCTTGATCTCGGCGATCAGCCCTAACCCCGGCGCACGCTCCAGCGCTTTTCGGAAGCCGCGCACGGGCGAAGCTTTGGCGATCCCTGCAGCCAGGGTCTCGGGCGTCATCGCGGCTTTGCGCCCGGCCACATCCTCGCGCTTGTAGGCGGCGATATGGTTCAAGATGTCGCTCATGCGGGGTCCGGCGTGTTGGTGAGGGCGACGAGCGTATCGAGGGCGGCGCGGGCGCGGCCGTCGTCGATGGCCGCCGCCGCCCGGACCACGCCCGCCTCAAGGGTTTCCTCCGCCTCGGCGACGAGGAAGGCGGCCGCAGCGTTCAGCAGCACGATGTCGCGGTAGGCGCCGTGCTCACCGTCCAGCAGCGCCAGCAGGGCGCGGGCGTTGTCGGCCGGCTCGCCCCCGCGGAGCGCCTGCGAGTCTACGCGAGGGAGCCCCACGGCCTCGGGCGTGATGCGGAACAGGCTGACGCGGCCGTCCCGCCACTCGGCGATCTCGCTGGGCCCCGTGGTGGTCAGCTCGTCGATCCCCGAGCCGTGCACCACCCACGCCCGCTCGGAGCCCAGCGCCCCCAGCACCCGGGCCAGCGGCTCCACCAGGCGCAAGTCGTAGACGCCGAGCACCTGGCGCTGGGCGCCTGCCGGGTTGGCGAGCGGCCCGAGCAGGTTGAACACGGTGCGAAAGCCGAGCTCGGCGCGCACCGGCGCCACGTGGCGCATGGCGCCGTGATGAGCGGGGGCGAACAGGAAGCACACCCCGGCCTTCTCGAGCGCCCGGCGGGACTGGGCGGGAGAGGCGTCGAGGTTCACGCCCAGCGCCGCCAGCACGTCCGACGAGCCGGAGCGGGAGGACAGGGCGCGGTTGCCGTGCTTGGCCACCTTCAACCCGCCGCCTGCGGCCACCAGCGCCGCAGCGGTCGATATATTGTAGGTATGCGCGCCGTCGCCCCCGGTGCCGCAGGTGTCGATCACCTGGAACGGGTGCTCCAGGGTGCTGGCGGAGCGGCGCATGGCCCGGGCGCAGGCGGTGATCTCGCCCACCGTCTCGCCCCGCAGCCGCATGGCGGTGACCGCGGCGGCGACCTGGGCCGGCGACGGCTCGCCCCGCAGACAAGCGGCGAAGAACAGGCCGGCGTCGGCTTCCGAAAGCGTCGCGCCGTCGGCCAGACGTGCGAGCAGCGGTTTGAACGCCTCGCTCACGCCGCCGCCGCAGTCAGGCGCGAGGCTTCCCCCGCCAGCGCCAGGAAGTTCGCCAGCAGCCGTCGGCCGCCTTCGGTGGCGATCGATTCCGGGTGGAACTGCAGCCCCTGCACCGGCCGATGGGCGTGGGCCAAGCCCATGATCTCGCCGTCGTTGGTCCAGGCGGTGACACGCAGTACGGGCGGCAAGGTGTCCCGTCGCACCGCCAGGCTGTGATAGCGCGCCGCGGTGAAGCCGTCCGGCATCGCTTCGAACACACCCTGGCCGGCGTGGTGCACGGCGCTGGTCTTGCCGTGCATCAGCGTCCTGGCCCGCACCACCTCGCCCCCGAACGCCTGGCCGATCGCCTGGTGACCGAGGCAGACCCCAAGGATCGGCAGTTCGGCCGGGGCCGCTTCGATCAAGGCCAGGCAGATGCCGGCCTCGTCGGGCGTGCAGGGTCCCGGCGAGAGCAGCACGCCCGTCGGCCGCAGCGCCAGCGCGGCCTCGACGCTCAGGGCGTCGTTGCGGCGCACCAGCGTCTGCGCCCCCAGCTCCTCCAGGTAGTGGACGAGGTTGTAGGTGAAGCTGTCGTAGTTATCGATGACCAGGATCATGGAGGACCGGAGGCGGCTGCCGGCCGGTCTTAGGCGTTCGGCGGCTCGCCTCCAAGCCGTAGCGGGTGTGCTCACCCCGCGTTAACCTTTGGCTCGTCTGCTGGGGCGGATGATGACGTTGCGCACCGAGGCCGACCTGTCGATGCATGCGGCGCGGGTTCGCCTGTGCGCGCCGAGCCGCCCCGGCGCCGCCCTGCCGGCGCTCGGGGCCGCGGCGCTGGCGGCGCTTTCCGGAATGGCGCTTGCCTGCGCTGTGATCCTGGGGCCGCCGGGAATGGCGCACGACCGCCCAGCGTTCGCCGCGACGACCTCTACACCCGGCTAGGCGCCGCCCGTAAACGGCTTGGCAACCCTGTTCGCGCTCCTTCGGCAGGCGGCGGGGGCCGCCAGTCGGGAGAACGCCGCATGTGTGGGATCGCCGTCGCGATCGGCTTCGAGGACGCATCGCGCCTGGCTGCGAGCCTGATCGCCGGGCTCGTGCACCGGGGCGACGTCAGCGACCCCGTGGCCTCGCCGCTGCCCCGTACGGCCATGGCCACCCGTCGGCTGCGGATCGTGGACGGCGTGCATGGCGCACAGCCGCAGATGTCCTACGACGGGCGGATAGCCGTTTGCATGAATGGCGAGATCTACAACCACCGGGAGCTGCGGACCGAGCTGGAGGCCGCAGGCGGCCGCTTTGCCACCGACTGCGATACGGAAGTGCTGGCCTGCGCCCTGAGCCTGTGGGGGGCCAAGGCGCTACGCCGGCTGGTGGGCATGTACGCCTTCGTGGCGATCGACCTGGGTTCGGGCGAGTTCATCGCGGCGCGCGACCCGCTGGGCGTGAAGCCGCTGTACGTGGTCCAGCAGGGCGACGCCTTCGCCTTCTGTTCGGAGATGACGCCGCTGCTCGACACTCTGGACGAGGGCGAGGTCATGCTGCTGCCGCCGGGCTACGTCTTGTCCCGGCGCTTCTGCGCGCCCTACAAGTCGGCGCTCTGCGACCCGCAGCCGATGTCGCAGCCGGCCGACGCCCAGGCGCTCGACGCCCTGCTCGCCGCCGCCGTGGAGCGGCGCATCCCCGAAGGCCTACCGTTCGCCCTGATGTTCAGCGGTGGGATCGACAGCACGCTGATCGCCCACTACGCGCGCCAGGCGGGCCATGCGGCGCCGGGCTACTTCCTGGGCGACGCCGCCGCGCCAGACTGGGGCTACGCCCAGATGTACGCCGACCAATGCGGGCTCGATCTGCGCCTTGTGAGCTTCGGCGATCCGGCCGATGCGGAGCGGCAGATCCTCGATACGGTGCTGATGTGCGAGAGCTTCGAGCCGGCGGTGGTGCGCGACAGCTATTGCACCGGCCTGATCTCGCGCCGCATCCATGAAGATGGCTACCGCGTGGCCCTGTGCGGGGAGGGGGCGGACGAACTGTTCGCAGGCTACCGCCCGCTGGAGCTGGGCTTTGCGGCGGGCGAGGCGTTCGGGGCGGCGCTCCGCGACCAGTGCCTGGGCACCATGCATCGCAGCAACCTGCAACGGCTGGACCGCGCCAGCATGCGCTGGGAACTGGAGGCGCGCGAACCCTTCCTCGATCCCGCGGTGGTGAACCACGCCCTAAGCCTTGAGGCGCCAGCCCTGGTCAATGGCGCCGGGGTGGGGAAGGCGCCGCTACGCGCCCTGTTCGACCTCTACCCTGAGGCGCTGCCGGCGGCGATCCGCGACCGGGCCAAGGCTCCGCTGAACGAAGGGACGGGGTTCGACGCCAGCCAGACCGATTCGCCCTGGGCGAGGCGCGCCGAACAGTCTCTCAGCGACCGGGACTTCGCAGAGGGCCGAAAGGCGTTCACCGCCTTCGACCTGCGGAGCAAGGAGGAGTTGCTCTACCTTCGCACGCTGGCGGAGCGTTTGGACGTGGAACGCGTCCCGCACCTCAAGAGCCGGCTACGACTGAACGCA
>CAXTRP010000069.1:0-10287 GCA_964246615.1 uncultured Caulobacteraceae bacterium
GGCGAGATCGGCCTGGCCCAGACGGTGGTGCACCTGGCCACTGCGCCCAAGTCGAACGCCGTCTACAAGGCGCTGGGCGCCGCGCGGAAGGCGGCGCGTGAGACGGGCTCCCTGATGCCGCCGCCACACATCCGCAGCGCGCCGACCAAGCTCATGCGCGACCTCGGCTATGGCCAGGGCTACGCCTATGATCCCAATACGCCGCAGGGCTTTTCCGGGCAGAACTACTTTCCTGAGGGGATGGAGCGCCAGTCCTTCTACGCCCCGAAAGGCGATGGTGCGGAGGCCAAGATCAAGGACCGGCTGGAGCGCTGGGCGCAGATGCGCCGCGAGCGGGACGGCGACGGGGATGGCGTTCCATGAGCCCGCGTTCGGCGCGCAAGTTCCGCGCCGCAGATGTTCCTGTCCGCCTGACGGGAGAGGAGATCGCCTTCGTCCGCAGCCTGGTGATCTATGAGGACCCGGCGGTGCTGGCGCTGAACAAGCCGCCGGGGCTCTCCAGCCAGGGCGGCCGGGCGCAGGTGAACACCCTGGACGAACTGCTCTGGGCCTTCGCCCGGCCGGGGGGGGCGCGCCCCCGGCTGGTGCATCGGCTGGACCGCGACACCTCGGGCGTGATCCTGACCGCGCGCACAAAGCCTGCGGCCGGGTTGCTCGGCAAGGCCATGATGGCGCGCCGGTTCGTGAAGACCTACGTCGCCCTGGTCGGCGGCTGCCCACCGGCGGATGCGGGCGTCGTCGACGCGAGCCTCAGGCGCGAGGAGATCGGGCGCGAGGCCTACATGCGCATCTGTCCGCCAAACCATCCGGACGCCGAGACGGCCCTCACGCGCTACGCCGTCCTGGCGCGGGGCGAGGGCGCAGCGCTGCTGGAGCTGCTCCCGCGGACCGGGCGGATGCACCAACTGCGCGTGCACCTGGCGCATCTGGGCTGCCCGATCCTGGGAGACCCTCGCTACGGCGGCGCGCTGACGCTGGGCGGGCGGCCTGTGGAGCGGCTGATGCTGCACGCGGCGGCCCTGCAGTTCCCCCATCCCGACGGCGGCGAGATGCGCCTCACCGCACCCTGGCCCGCCGACTTCCAGGCCATGGCCGCCTTGCTCCCGCTCCCGTGAGGGGAGGGGGGAGCTACTCCCCCGGCGCGGTCGCCTGCACCGACAGGGCGTGGACCGGGCCGGCCAGCTCGTCGGCGAGCGTCGCGTACACCGCGCGCTGGCGCTGCAGCCGCCCGACGCCGCGGAAGCGTTCGGCGATGATCTTGATGGTGAAGTGGGTCTCGCCGGCGCCGCTGGACCCTGCGTGGCCGGCGTGCTTGTCGCTGTCGTCGATCACGTCGAGCCGCTCGGGGGCGAAGGCCGTCTGCAGCTTTTCCCGCATCGCTTCGGCCACATACGCCATATCCGCTCCGTCAATCCTTGATCGCGAAAAGTTCGGCAGCATACTCGGCCCATGAGCGGCGACTATCAATACCGCCCCAAGTTCGTGGACATGCGCGTCCGGCCGCCCAAGGCCGGGGAGGACGCTCCACAGCGGGAGGACGTGCACAGCCTGAAGCCCGGCGAGCGGCCGTGCGAGTGGCCGGGCTGCCGAGTGGCGGCGACCGCGCGCGCGCCCAAGTCGCGCGAGATGATGAACCAGCACTACTGGTTCTGTCAGCCCCACGCGGCGGAGTACAACCGCAAGTGGGACTTCTTCGCCGGCATGAGCGAGGGCGACGTCGCCAAGGCGCAGGCCGCGCGCCTGACCGGGGAGCGCCCCACCTGGGAGTTCAAGGCGTCGCGCATGTCGCGCGAGGCCGCCTCCTTCGCCGCCAAGGCGGGCGGCGCCAAGGCCGGGGCCTACGCCGATCCGCTGGGCGTGTTCGCTGACAGCCAGGCGGCGGCCGCCCCCAAGCCGCCCACGCGCCAGCTCGGCAAGCTGGAACGCCGGGCGCTCGAGGAGATGGACCTGGACGAGGCCGCAGACACCACGGCGGTCCGGGTGCGCTACCTGGAGCTGGTGAAACGCTTCCATCCGGACTCCAATGGCGGAGATCGCTCCACCGAGCAGAAACTTGGACGGGTGTTGCGCGCTTATAAGACCCTGAAGGCGGCCAAACTGGTCTGATGCGCTCGATCGCTCGGGCGCGCCCGGGCTGGTCCGCCAATCGCTTCCGCCGGCTTTCCTAAGCCGGCCGCCTGCCTTAGACAGACCGCGACATGGCCCTGAACATCTCCATCGAAGACACGCTGCTGGCGTCGGCGCCCGACCGCAAGCTCAGCGTGCGCGAAGCCTTCGGCGTGGACAGCGACATGCAGGTGCCCGCCTTCAGCACCTGCGACAGTCACGTTCCCGAGCTCGACCCGAGCTACAAGTTCGACCCCCAGACCACGCTGGCCATCTGCGCCGGCTTCGCGTTCGACCGGCGGGTGATGGTGCAGGGCTACCATGGCACCGGCAAGTCCACCCACATCGAGCAGGTGGCTGCGCGGCTGAACTGGCCGCTGGTGCGGGTCAACCTGGACGCCCACGTCTCCCGCATCGACCTGGTCGGCAAGGACGCCATCGTCCTGAAGGACGGCCAGCAGGTGACTGAGTTCCGCGAAGGCATGCTGCCCTGGTCGATCCAACGGCCCATAGCCCTCGTGTTCGACGAATACGACGCGGGCCGCCCCGACGTGATGTTCGTGATCCAGCGGGTGCTTGAGGCGCAGGGCCGGCTGACGCTGCTGGACCAGAACCGGGTGATCCGGCCCAACCCCTATTTCCGGCTGTTCGCCACCACCAACACCATAGGCCTCGGTGACACCACGGGCCTCTATCACGGCACCCAGCAGATCAACCAAGGCCAGATGGACCGCTGGAGCGTGGTCACCACGCTGAACTACCTGGCCCAGGACGTGGAGGTGGGCATCGTGCTGGCCAAGGCGGCGGGCTACGACACGCCTGAGGGCAAGCGCACCATCAACGCCATGGTGCGGGTGGCCGACATGACCCGCAACGCCTTCATGAACGGCGACATCTCCACGGTGATGAGCCCGCGGACGGTGATCACCTGGGCCCAGAACGCCACCATCTTCGGGGACGTGGGCCTGGGCTTCCGCCTGACCTTCCTGAACAAGTGCGACGAGCTGGAGCGGCCCACGGTGGCGGAGTTCTACCAGCGCGCCTTCGGGGCCGACCTGCCGGAATCGGCGCTGCGGGTGAAGGTGGCCTGAGCGGCGTCTGAGGAGCCGGAGCCTAGCGGCCCCGCCCCGCAGGTCAGGCCGTGCTTCCCGCGTCCACCGTCATCACGCTGCCGGTGACGTTGCGTGCGCCGTCGCTCATCAGGAACGACACCGCCGCCGCCACGTCGTCGGCCATCGCCAGCCGCCCGAGCGCGCTGCGGCCGGCGATCTTGGCCAGGCCGCCATCCTCCACGCCTGAGGTCAGTTCCGTCTCGATGAAGCCCGGCGCCACCGCGTTCACCGTCACGCCCACCCGGCCGACCTCGCGCGCCAGCGAACGGGTGAAGCCCACCAGCGAGGCCTTGGTCGCGCCATAGACCGCCAGGCCGTTGAAGCCGGTGGAGGCGATGATCGACGCGATGTTCACCACCCGCCCGCCGCCGGCCACCAGCATCTGGCGCACCACGTACTTGGTCAAAAGGATCGGCGAGAGGGTGTTCAGGCGGATCAAGGCTTCGATCTGGGCCTGGCTCATATTGGTGAGCAGACCGCTGGTGCCTATGCCGGCGTTGTTCACCAGGCCATAGCAGGGGCCGTGCTCGGCCTTGAGCCGGCGCACGAAGTCGGCGATGGCGTCCACCTGCGCAAGGTCGAAGGGCTCAAAGCTGACCGCGCCCGGCGGCGATTGCGCGATGAGCCGCTCCAGCCCGTCGGAGAGCGTGCGCGCCACCGCGGTCACCGCGAAGCCGTCGGCCACGAGCCGTCCGGCGATGGCCAGCCCCAGGCCCCGGCTAGCGCCGCTCACCAGCACCCTACGCAACGCGCCGCTCCAGCTTGCCCGCCGCACCCACCGGCAAGGCGTCCACGAAACGGATGGAGGCAGGCGCCTTGTGCGCCGGCAGCGCGGCGCGGCAGTGGGCGAGGATGGCGACGCGAGCCGCAGGCGCATCGGCGGGCTGGGCCAGCACCACTTCGGCGGAAACCAGCGCGCCCAGTAGCGGGCTCGCCCGGCCCAAGACCCGCGACATCCGCACGCCGGGGCAGGTGTTGATCACCGCCTCCACCTCTTCGGGGCTGATCTTCAGCCCGCCCACATTGATGATCCCGCTGCGTCGGCCAAGGAAGTGGAGGCGCTCGCCTCGCCGCTCCACCAGGTCGCCGGTGTCCACCCAGCCCTCGGCGTCGCCCACGGCCGACGCGCCGTCGCCCAGATAGCCGAGCGCGGTGCGCGAGGAGCGGAGCTGAAGCCCGCCGTCCACCACCCGCATGCGGACGGGTCCGTCCTGGCGGTCCACGAAGGCTTGGGGGAAGCCAGCCAGCCCGTCCGTCACCTCGAAGCCTACGCCTGCCTCGGTGGAGGCGTAGGCATGGCCGATGGCGGCGTCGGGGAAGCGGGCGTGCAGGCTCTCCAGCACCGCCTGGTCGGCGATCTCGCCGGACAGTCGGACGTAGCGGGGCGAGACGCCGGCCAGGGCCGGGCTCATCAGCGCGCGCCGCCAGTGCGAGGGCGTGCCCGCCAGATGGGTGACGCCGGCCTCGCGCACCCGGGCGAGGAAGTCGGCCAGCGGCTCATGCGCGTCGGTGACTAGAAGGTCGAAGCCCCCGGTCAGCGCGCGCAGCAGCATCTGCAGCCCGCCATAGCGGCGGATGTCGTAGAAGGTGGCCCAGACCGGCCGCGGCTCAGACGCTGGGCGCGCGGCGATGGCGCCGGTAAGCCCGTCCAGGGTGTGGGCCACCATCTTGGGCGCCCCGCTGGTGCCGGAGGTGAACAGCGCCCAGGTGGTGCGGCGCGCCGGCTCAGCGGCCTCAGGCGCATGGCTGCTCGGCTCCAGGACGATGCGGTGATGGGCCAGTCCGGGCGAAGCGCCGTCGTCGTCCATGTCGGAGACCACCACGTCGGCCTGCGCGGTCGCGGCGGCCTGCGGCAGCTGGTCGGGCGCGAGGTCCGGCGGGCAGAGCACCAGACGCGCCGCCAGTCCGTCGAGGCTCGCCAGCGCGGCGGCCGCAGCCAAGGGCGCGCGGGTACGGATCAGGACGTTGCGGTCGCGAAGCGCCGCTTCGGGCGCCGCACTGAAGCATCGGGTCACAAGCGAGCGCAGGGACACGGCGCTGTCGGCGCCGGCCAGCGCGGGCTCCTCGCCACCGTGGAGCGCCGCCCCGATCCGCTCGGCCAGCCGCGCGCCGGCCGATGCGTCAGGCGGGGACGCGGTCATAGAAGCGGACGAAGTCGCCAAACGTCACCGGGAAGTGCATGTCCTCCGAGGTGGCGAAGGGATCGCAGCCGAGCTCGTCCTCAAGCCGCGCCACCACGATGGCGAAGCACAGGGAGTCGAGACCGCTGTCCAGAAGCACCAGATCGTCCGCCAGCGTCGCCAGGGTCTTGCCCTGCTCGGCGGACACTTGGCGCATCTGGTCTTCGATGACGGCTCTGACGGACATGACGCCTCCTGCGATGCACGATCCATGCCGCAAAAGGCTGAAGGATCGGTTCGTCCTTCAGGCCGTCCCCGCCTTCCTGGAGCGACTGCTCTTGCGGCCTTCCTCGCATGCCGTCGTCGCCGTCGTTGCAGTACGCGCTCGTCCGCCCTGAGCGCCAAGTTGACGGGCCATCCAGGCTTTGGAGCCGAACACACCCTGCAGCAGCGCCGGGACCGAGAGGTCCGAGTCCAGCCTCGGCCAATGAAGGCCAACACCGGCGGGGCTGATCTCGATCTCGGCGAGGTCATCGGGAGACGCGTCCGCCAGCCCCTCTGCAAGCCGCGTTGGAAACGCCACCTCAACCCCAGTGTTCAGGCCGATGACGATACGCGATCGCCGACGGTCGAATCGCACCGACACGGCATGGCCGCCCTCGCGGATGACGGCCATCCTGGTTTCCGCCGACTGGAGCATCTGCTCATCGATCGCCATGGATCGCCTTCCATTCACGACAGAGGGTGGTGACCGCAGCATCCAAAGTCATCTCTACGCGCCTGAGGTCCGCAAGCCCATAGCCGTAGCTTTCCCGAAGCTGCGGCGGCCCTTTGGGACAGTTGAGGTTGAAGACCGCCTCACCTCCCGCGCCCACGACATGCACGTGCGCAGGTCGATGATCGTTCGGCCATACCACGACGCGCAGGCCGCCGAAGCGCATGACGGTCGGCATTCCGCAGGGTATCAAAGACCCGAGCGGTGAGGAAGTTGTGGCTGGTCCGGCCATTGCAGCAGGCGCTGCGTCGTCCCGTGCCGGGATGCGTCCGGAGCGCCCGCTGCGCCATGACCACCGCCGCTCCCTCCCTGCGCTGCCGACCGATCGTGGAGGCTGACCTCGCCGATGTGGCCGTACTGCTGGTGGAGGGATTTCCCGAGCGGTCGCGGGCTTACTGGGACCACGCGCTGGAGGTCCTGCGCACCCGCGAGGCGCCGGCGGACTATCCGCGCTTCGGCCTGATGCTGGAGGCGGGCGGCGCCTGCGTGGGCGTGCTGCTGCAGATCTACTCGCGGCGGGTGGAGGGCGGCCGCGCGTGCGTGCGCTGTAACGTCTCAAGCTGGTACGTTGCGCCGGCCTTCCGGGGGTACGCCACGCTGCTCACCTCGCGCGCCACGCGCCACAAGGAAGTCACCTACCTGAACGTCTCCCCGGCCGAGCACACCTGGCCGATCCTGCAGGCCCTGGGCTATAGCCGCTACAGCGAGGGGCAGGTGGCCGCCCTGGCGGCGCTGTCCCTGCGCGGCCTCGGCGCGCGGGTGCGGCGCTACCGGACGGGGGAGGAGGGTTTCGCGCCGGAACTCGCCGGCCTGCTCGACGCGCACGCCGCCATGGGGCTGACCGTGCTGCTTTGCACCCGGGGCGCTGAGCGGGCGGTGTTCGCCTTCCTCCCGAGGTCGGTGAGGGGGCTTGGCCGGCGGGTGGCCCAGCTCGCCTACTGCGCCGATACCGACAGCTTCGTGCGCTTCGCCGGTCCGATCGGGCGCTGGCTGCTGGTCCACGGCCTGCCGATGGTCATCCTGGACGCCTGCGCGCCGGCGCCGGGCCTTGTGGGGCGGTTCTTTAAGGACCGCGCGCCAAAGTATTTCCGCGGGGCCGAGCCGCCGCGGCTGAACGACCTCGCCTATACCGAGGCGGTGCTGTTCGGCGCCTGAGCCTGGCCTCGTGGAGACCCCCATGTGCAGCACCGTGATCGAGCCCGTCGCCCGATCGGTGGGCCAGGCGCTGGTGGACCAGCTGGTGATCCAGGGCGTGCGCCACGTCTTCTGCGTGCCCGGTGAGAGCTATCTGGCGGTGCTCGATGCGCTGCGCGACAGCGGCGTCACCATCACCGTCTGCCGCCACGAGGGCGCGGCGGCGATGATGGCCGACGCGGTGGGACGCGCCACCGGGCGGCCGGGGGTGGCCATGGTCACCCGCGGCCCGGGCGCCAGCAACGCGCTGGTAGGCGTGCACATCGCGCACGAGGACTCCTCGCCCATGATCCTGCTGGTCGGCCAGGTGGACGAGGGCTTCCGCGACCGCGGCGCCTGGCAGGAGATGGACCTGCGCGCCGTCTTCGCCAGCGTCTCGAAATGGGTCGGTGAGCTGGACCATCCCGGACGGGTGGGCGAAATGATGGCGCGGGCCTTTTCCACCGCCATGTCCGGCCGCCCCGGCCCGGTGGTGATCGGCCTGCCGCGGAACGTCCTGACCCAGCCCGACCGCTCCGCCGACAGCCGGCCGGTCGTCCCGGTGGAGGCCGGCCCCGACGCCGCAGCGCTCGCAACGCTCCAGGCGCTGATCGCCGAGAGCCGCCGGCCCATGGTGGTGGTGGGCGGCAGCCGCTGGGACGAGGCCAGCCGCGCCGCGATGCACCGTTTCGCCGAACGCTTCGATCTGGCGGTCGCCACCAGCTATCGCCGCGGCCACCTGTTCGACGCCGACCATCCCAACTATGCCGGCGACCTGGGGCTGGGCTGCGATCCCCGGCTGGTGGCGCGGGTGAAGGCGGCGGACCTGCTGGTGGTGGTGGGCGGGCGGCTGGGCCAGGTGCCGGCGCAGGGCTACACCCTGCTCGACATCCCCGCGCCGACGACGCGCCTGGTCCACATCCACCCCGATCCCGACGAGATCGGGCAGCTTTACCAGCCGGCGCTCGCCATTCCCGCCAGCCCCCGCAAGGCCGCGCTGGCCCTGGCCGGCCTGGAGCCGCCGCGTGAGGCGGCCTGGGCGGGGCAGGCGCAGGCGGCGCACGCCGACTATCTCGCCTGGTCGCAGGTGGCGACGCCCCAGCCCGGCGGCGTGAACTTCGGCGAAGTGCTGGTGTGGCTGCGCGAGCACCTGGAGCGCGACGCCATCGTGTGCAACGGAGCGGGGGCGTATGCGGCCTGGCTGCACCGCTTCTACCGTTTCCGGGGGCTGAACACCCACATCGCCCCGGCCTCAGCCACCATGGGCTATGGACCACCGGCGGCGATCGCCATGAAGCGGCTGTTCCCGGAGCGGCGGGTGGTGTCGCTGAGCGGCGACGGCGACTTCCTGATGAACGGCCAGGAGTTCGCCACCCAGGTGCAATACGGCCTGCCCATCGTAAACCTGATCGTGGACAACGCCAGCTACGGTTCCATCCGCCTGTTCCAGGAGCGCGAGTTCCCGGGGCGGGTCGTGGCGACAGACCTCAAGAACCCCGACTTCGCCGCCTATGCCCGGGCCTTCGGAGGGTTTGGAGCCACGGTGGAGAAGACGTCGGAGTTCGCCGAGGCGTTCCACGCGGCCGAGCGCTCAGGGCTGCCGGCCATCGTGCACCTCAAGGTGGACACCGAATGCCTGTCGCCGGGCGCGACCCTCAGCCAGGTCAGGGAGCAGGCGCTGGCTGCAGTCGCCTGACCGTTCGGCTCAGCCCCTGGACAGCCTGTCGGACAGCTCGTTGATCTTCTTCACCAGGGCCGGTGCGCCGCCGCTCTGCAGCGTGCCGGCGAAGTCGGAGCGCTGCTGGCTGAGCTGGCTGATGTTGCCGTTGAAGTAGACGTCGATCACCTTCCATTGGCCGGTATTGGTCTGGCGCATGCGGTAGGTCAGATCGATGGGCGCGCCCTTGGCGCTGACCAACTGGGTGTGGGCGAGCTTGTCGAGCCCGCGGGTATCCACCTTACCGATGTCGAACCGCTCGCCGTCATAGCTCGAGAAGTTCTTGGCCCAGGTGGCGGTGCTGAAGCGGGTGAACGCCGCCAGCAGCGCCGACTGGTCGGAGGCGGGCAGGGTGCTGAACGACGGCCCCACGGCGAAGCGGATCATCAGCGGCAGGTCGAAGGTCTCCTTCACCGCCGGCTCCAGCTTGCGGTAGCGGCCTTCGAAGCCCAGCGCACGGCCTTGCTTCATGCCCGCCAGCAAGGTGTCGTCGAAGTGCTGGACCTGTTCGGCGGCAGGATCGACGGCCTGGGCCAGGGCGGCGAGGGGGGACGCCGCGACGCCGGCCAGGGCCATGGCGCAGAGGACGGAGGTCAAGGGACGCATGGGCTGATCCTGCAATGGTCGCCCTGGCTAGGGTGCGCTCGCTGAACGTAGGCTGACGGCCTTGGTTGCCGGCCGCCTCATGCGTCGCGATCGACCAGGAAGGCCGGCAGGCGTCGCAGGGTCTCGGCGGCGGCGCCGTAGGGCGCGAGCTGGGCGGCGGCGCGTTCGGCGATCCGCGTCGCCTCGCGCCGGGCGGCGTCCACTCCCATGAGCGAAACGAGCGTCGCCTTGCCGGCGTCGGCGTCCTTGCCCACGGCCTTGCCCTCCTTTTCCGCGGTGGAGGTGGCGTCTATCAAGTCGTCGGCGATCTGGAAGTCCAGCCCCCGGACGTGGGCGTAGGCGCGCAGCCGCTGGGCGTCGGCGTCGCTCGCCTGGCCCAGGATGGGGCCCGCCTCACAGGAGAACTCGAACAGGGCGCCGGTCTTCATCCGCTGCAGCAGCGCGACCTCGTCCGGGCCAAAGTCGTGGTCGGGAGCGACGATGTCCATCATCTGGCCGCCGACCATGCCCTCGCTGCCGCTGGCCCGCGCCAGCCGCGCGCCGAGCCGGCAGCGGACCTCTGCGTCCAGGTGGGTCTCGGGCTGCGCCAGCACCTCGAAGGCCAGGGTGAGCAGGGCGTCCCCGGCCAGCACGGCTGTGGCCTCGTCGAACTTCCTGTGGGCGGTGGGCTGGCCACGG
>CAXTRP010000070.1:0-10269 GCA_964246615.1 uncultured Caulobacteraceae bacterium
CGAAGGGCGACTCGCCGCCGGCACCTCCACGGGGGGTGTGTTCGGCAAGATGGCAGGCCGCGTCGGCGACACGCCGATCGCTGGGGCTGGTGTGTGGGCCGACAAGACCGTTGCGGTGTCCTGTACCGGCCAGGGCGAGTATTTCATCCGAACCGCAGCGGCCGCTCAGGTCGCCATGCGCATGCGTTTTGCGGGCGAGGACATGCGGACCGCCACGCGTTCGGCCTTGTCCGAGATCGCGGCGCTCGGCGGTGAGGGCGGCATGATCGCCGTGAACGCGTCAGGAGACATCGTCATGCCGTTCGTCTCCGAGGGCATGAAGCGAGCCGCTTTGTACTCGGACGGCCGCATCGAGGCGGAAGCCTTCTGAGCCCCGACGAGAAACGGCAGGCGCCCGCTAGGCGGCCCTAACCCGGCGGGCGCTTAGAGGCTGAACGCCTTCCAGGGTCAGTGCGCCGCTACGCAAGGCTTCCACCAGACGCCGCATACGACGCAGTTCGCGCTTAAGACCACGCCCCGTGACGAGCCTGCGCCTTAGGCGGGGGCTTATGGCTTCCACTTCGGCCCAGACCTCGCCGAAGCAATGACGTTCGCAGACCCGGTGCAGGTCGCGAGGTGGTACGCCCAGCCGCTCCGCCCAGTCGTGGTCGCAGATCGCCGGGGAGCCCTCCGCAGCCCACAAGGCGCGCATCCGTCTGCGCCAAAGCGCGCGCCGGAAGGCGACCATGGCCACCTCGAGCATTTCGTCGCAGGCATGGTCAGGCTCGCCGCGGAGCCGGATGGCGTCCGACAGACCGCCGAGCGCGCGGCCGTCGGTGCGTGCGGACGTCCAAACCTGAACGTCAAGGCTATGGCGGATCCGCCCATCCACCCGGCGCACCATCTCGAACAATGCTCGGTCCTCGCCCACTGGGCGTGGCGGCAGGCCGCCGATGCGCCGATAGGTGGCCACGGTCACCGCGGCCGACGCTCCGCAATTCTGGTTGTGCCGAGGCCAGGGATCATGCGGTTCGGGATCGACCCGGGCCACCATTTCCGCGACCAGCTGCTGGTACTCCCATTCCAGCGATCCACGCTCCAGGATAGCCAGAGGCAGCTCCATCAGCTCCATGGGATGGGCCTCGACATAACCGGCCACAGCGTCCGCTCCCCGCTCGATCTCGCGCTGGTTCGCGGCGATCCAGTCGGTTTCAACCAGGGTGTCGGCGTCTGTGGTCAGGATCACGCCGTGCGGGTCGGCCCAGTCCGCCGCCGCCTCCATGGCTAGGCGGCGCGCCCAGCCGGCGTTGGCGCAGCTTTGCGGCAGCTCGACCTGGTTCAGCTCCAGGCAGAAGGGGAGGGAGGAAGCCAGGTCGCGCACCGTCTGAAAGGTGGCGTCACGGCAATTGTTCAGCATCAGGACCACGCCGACCTGGGCGAAGTCCACATCAACCTGCGCTGCGAGCGAAGCCAGGCAGGCCGCGATGCGGGCCGCCTCGTCCTTTACAGGCACCGCAACCACTATCAGGGGCGGACGCGCATGGCAGGCCCCTAATCGTTCTGAGACGATTTCGAAATCGAAGGCTGAGCCAACCGTCATATAATGTTGCGCCCTCGTGTCGACTTCCAACAAGCGAAGCCTACCGGCGTCATGCTGCGGATTGATCTAGCACATCGACCGCCTAAACCAGAGCAAGGTGTAGACCTGGACGCAGCCCCGCCCTCTTTGACATAAGCGAACAAGCTATCAGGCCCTTGTGGATCGACGCTTACCGGCAAGGGCCAGTCTTCCCCACGAACGATCTTGAGGGTAGGGGGCTTGGGCTTCGGGATCAAGTCGCCTGATCAGACGGTCGCCCTGGCCCTCGCGATCAGCCGAAACGGCCGGTGATGTAGTCGGCGGTGCGGGTGGCCTTGGGGTTGTCGAACAGGCGGTCGGTGGGGGCGAACTCGATCAGGCGGCCGAGGTACATGAAGGCGGCGTGGTCGGAAATGCGGGCCGCCTGCTGCAGGTTATGAGTGACGATGACGATGGTGTAGTCGCGCTTCAATTCGACCAACGTCTCCTCCAGCTTGGCGGTGGAGATGGGGTCGAGCGCGGAGGCGGGTTCGTCCAGCAGTATGATCTCAGGCCGCACGGCTACGCCCCGGGCGACGCACAGGCGCTGCTGCTGGCCGCCGGAGAGACCCTGGCCGGAGGTCTTCAGCTTGTCCTTGACCTCTTCCCAAAGCGCGGCGCGGCGCAGGCTCTCTTCCACGCGGGCGTCCATGTCGGGCTTGGACAGCTTTTCGTACAGCTTCACGCCAAAGGCTACATTGTCGTAGATCGACATGGGGAAGGGGGTAGGCTGTTGGAACACCATGCCGATCTTGGAGCGTAACTCGGTTAGATCGACCTTGCGATCCAAGATGTTGGCGCCGTCGAGCAGCACTTCGCCCTCGGCCTTCTGACCGGGATAAAGGGCGTAGATACGGTTCAACGCGCGTAGCAGGGTGGACTTGCCGCAGCCCGATGGTCCCATCAGAGCGGTCACCGCATGGCGTTGGAAGGGGATGCTGACGTCGTAGAGCGACTGGTTCTTGCCGTAGAAGAAGCTGAGGTTTTTCGTCTCAAGCTTGACCTTGTCGGCTGCGATTGGCTCGACGAAGCTTTCGAAGGTCATGTTGGCGGCGTTGCGGCTGGCAGGGTTCTGCGCCGCCCCCGGCGCCGGTGCGTTTGGGTCGGCGGTGACGGGCTGGACGAAGCTCATGAGCGTTTCTTTTCGGCGGAGAGCGCACGGACGATGATATTGGCGCCGAGCACGGCCAGGGTGATCAAGAGCGCGCCGACCCAGGCCAAACGCTGCCAATCGTCATAAGCGCTGAGCGCATAGTTGAAGATTATCGTCGGCAGGTTGGCCATCGGCTTGGTCATATCCCAGCTGAAAAACTGGTTGTTCAGCGAGGTGAAGAGCAGCGGCGCGGTCTCGCCGGAGATGCGGGCGAAGGCCAGCAGGCCGCCTGTGATGATGCCGCCGCCAGCGGCCCGCCACATGATCCGGCGGATGGTGGTCCAGAGCGGTGCGCCGAGCGCCACGCCGCTTTCGCGCAACTGGCGGGACTGGAGCTTCAGCACATCCTCGGTGGTGCGGGTCACCACGGGAGCGGCGAGCAGGGCCAGGGCAAGCGCTCCGGCGAAGCCTGAAAAGCCGTGCAGGGGCCGCACCGCCAACTGGTAGATAAACAGGCCGATCAGGATCGACGGGGCAGAGAGCAGCACGTCGTTGGTGAAGCGCACGACCTTGCCATAGGGGCTTTCAGCGGCGTACTCGGCTAGCCAGGTGCCCGCCAGCACGCCCACGATCACCGCGATCACCATGGCGCAGGCGCAGAGCATCAGCGAGCCGACAATGGCGTTGGCGAGGCCGCCTGGAGACCCGGGGGCCGGCGTGCTCATGGTGAAGACCTGCAGGTTCACCCCGCCGATGCCCTTGACGATCAGCGAGACCAGGATCGCGACCAGAAAGATCAGGGCCAAGCCGGTGCAAACGGTGCAGGCGGCGACGAACAGGCCGTTGGAGAGCTTGCGGGAGGCGCGGCTGCGCGAGGCTGTGGCGGCCATCAGGCGGCGTCCTTCGAGCCAAGCAGGGTCCGGGCGAGCGCCAGCACCGCAAAGGTGATCAGAAACAGTACGAAGCCCAAGGCCAGAAGCGCAGAGGTGTGCATGTCGCTGGTCGCTTCGGCGAACTCGTTGGCGATGGTGGAGGCGATGGTGGAGCCGCCGTCAAACAGGCCCGTAGGAAAGCCATGGCTGTTGCCGATGACGAAGGTCACAGCCATCGTCTCGCCCAGCGCCCGGCCCAATCCTAGCATCACCGCGCCGATCGCACTCTTACGGACATGGGGCAGGGTCACCGACCAGACCACCTCAAGCGAGGTGCAGCCAACACCATAGGCGCTTTCGCGCAGCTTGACGGGCACGGTCAGGAACAGCTCCCGCAAGGTGGCGGCGATGTAGGGCAGGATCATGATGGCGAGGATCACCGAGGCCATGAGCAGGCCCGATCCGTTCGGCACGCCGGAGAACACCGTCTCCCAGATCGAACCGGGTGGAGCGAGCGCCATCAGGGGCAGCTCGACGTACTTGGCGAAAAGCGGCGCCAGTACGAACAGGCCCCACATGCCGTAGACGATGGAGGGGACGCCCGCCAACAGCTCCACCGCTGTCCCGATCGGACGACGGAGCGCTCGAGGGCAAAACTCGGTGAGATAGACCGCCACGCCGAACGAGAGCGGCAGGGCGATCACAAGCGCCAGCGTCGCTGTGATCAGGGTGCCCACGATCGGACCGGCCCCGCCGTAGTCCTCGGTCACCGG
This sequence comes from uncultured Caulobacteraceae bacterium, assembly GCA_964246615.1. GTDB lineage: Bacteria > Pseudomonadota > Alphaproteobacteria > Caulobacterales > Caulobacteraceae > CAHJWH01. The sequence goes on from CAXTRP010000070.1 coordinate 4,336, forward strand.
GTTCCACACGGTTGATGTGAAGAACTTGAGCCCGAACTTGGAAAAGGCCGGCCAGCCGCCGATCAGCAGGGATACCAGCACACCGGTGATGGCGGCTAGCAGCGTCGTCGCCGCCGTCAGACAAAGCACCCGAAAGACGGGGTCAAAGCCGGCGCCGGTCGGCTTCGCCCGCTTCAAGCTGCCCGCGGTCATGTCAGCCATGCGGTGAGGGTCCGTCGTAAAGATAAGCACCGCCGGACCGTGAGGTCCGGCGGCCAGGCGTCGCCCGCTTAGCGCGGCTTGTAGGAGGACTTCACATCAGTCGCCCAAGCTGTGCGGACCATAATCTTCACGCTGCCCGGCAGAGGGACATAGGCCAGTTGGTTGGCCATGCCGTCGCCGTTGGCGTAGCACCAGTCGAAGAACTTCAGCACTTCACCGGTAGCGTTGGCGTTCGCCGGCGCCTTGTAGACCAGGATAAACGTTGCGCCGGAGATCGGCCAAGCGCCTGCGCCAGGCTGGTTCAGAAGGCTGGGAGCAAAGCCGTTGGACGCCTCCCATTGAGCGTGGGCGGCGGCGGCGGTGAAGCTCTGCTCGTTGGGAACGACCATACCGCCGTCGTGGTCAGCCATGTCGGCGTAGGCCAGGTTGTTGTTCTTGGCGTAGGCGTACTCGACATAGCCGATGGAACCCGGGGTCTGCTTGACGAAGGCGGCGACGCCGTCGTTGCCCTTGCCGCCTTGACCGGCTGGCCACTGCACACTGTCGCTGGCCCCGACCTTGCTGGCCCACGCCGGGCTGACCGCCTTCAGATACGACGTGTAGAGGAAGGTCGTGCCCGACCCGTCGGAGCGGTGCACGATGGTGATCGGCAGGTTGGGAAAGTGCTTGCCGGGGTTCAGCTTGGCGATCTGAGGATCGGTCCAGCGCTTGATATCGCCGAGGTAGATCGATGCCAGCACAGGGCCGCTCAGGTGCATCTCACCCGGCGTCACGCCCGGCAGGTTCACCACCGGAGTGATGCCCACGATGACCGTGGGGAACTGCAGCAGGCCCGAGGCCTGCAGGTCGGCCGGAGCCAGCGGCTTGTCGGAGGCGCCGAAGTCCACCGTCTTGGCCTTGATCTGCTTGATGCCGCCGCCCGAGCCTATGCCCTGGTAATTCAGGCCGACGCCGGACTTGGCGCGGTAGGCCTCCGCCCACTTCTGATAGATCGGCGCAGGCGCTGTGGCTCCCGCGCCGGAAATGGTGGCCGCGTCGGCGGCGGCCGCGGTGGTGAGCAGCGCCGCGCTGAGGGCGACCGCGAGCATTTTGGTCATGGCAATCTCCTACGGCGCGGTCCCCCGTCGCCCTGCGGTGGGCATATAGCGCCCCTGTCACAGTTCGATGACGGACGATGATGGCGTGTCATGCAGCACGATGACCGGTGCAGACCGTAGCATAGGCGGCCGCGATGTCGGCGGGGCTGAAGGGTTTGGCCACCACCGTCAGGCCGCCGTCGTGGGTGATGTCTCCAGCCTGTCCTGTGACGTAGATCACCGCCAGAGGCCCGTAGGCGGCTTGCAGGGCCCGGCACGCCTCCAATCCGTCGCCATCCAGCAGACCGATGTCTGCTGTCACCAGATCCGGTCGATTTAGCGCGGCCTGCTCCAGAGCCTGGCGGGTAGTGGACGCGAAAGCGAAGCTGACGAAGCCCATGGCGGCCAGCACGCTCTGCATGTCCATACCCACGACCATGTCATCTTCTATGATCAGGGCGTGTCGCGATCGTTCGGCCATTTGCAAGCTCCCTCGGCGTGCGAGTTCGGCTCCCCGCTTTTGAACTCGCCCGAGTCGCTTCGGTTCGGGTTGAGGGCCGATGCTTCGTGCGGCCACATGCCACTCGGAACCGGCTGAGCCCTGGCTGCATTCGAGAAGGCGCCCAAGCTTTGCTGTATGCCGGGGGCCGCTTGGGGGATGACGCTTGCTGCTCCAGACTGGACTGACTTGTTGGCGGACCGCTTTCGCCAGCCGTGCGACCGTCATCATCGATACCCAGGATTACTTTCTCGCGGCGAAGGCGGCCATGATGAAGGCCCAGCGCTCTATCTACCTGTTGGGCTGGTCGTTCGACCCGCTGACCCAATTCACGCCGGATCAGACCGGCGGCGGCCCGGCGGAGGACCAGGCCGGACCCTTCATACGGGATCTGGCTTGCGCCAAGCCGCACATGGACGTGCGGGTGATGATCTGGAAGTCAGCCCTTCCCGTCGCCGCGACCCAGCACTTTTTTCCGCACCGGGCGCGTGCGTGCTTCAAGGGCTCGCCGGTGAAGTTCCGGCTGGACGGCGCCATTCCTTTGGGGGCCTGTCATCACCAGAAGGTGCTGGTGATCGACGACATGCTGGCCTTTTGCGGCGGAGGCGACATGTCCACCGACCGATGGGACTCCACCGAGCACCTGGACGGCGACCAGCGTCGTCATATGCCCAAAGGCGGTGTGCACGATCCGCGCCACGAGGTCATGATGATGGTGGAGGGTGAAGCCGCCGCCCTCCTCAGCGACGTGTGTCGCGAACGCTGGAACCGTTCCAGCGGCGCGAACAGCATGCCGCGCGACGCCGCCGCAGCGCCTGCGCCCAGCCCTTGGCCGGATCATGTGGAGCCCGAGTTCCACAATGTACAGATTGGGGTCGCCCGGACCGAGCCCGCCTGGAAGAAGCATCCGGAGGTGCGCGAAAGCGAGACGCTGCACCTGCACGCGATCAAGGCGGCTCGCCGCTACATCTACATGGAGAACCAGTACTTCGCGTCTCCCGCCATGGGCGAGGCCCTTGCCGCGCGTCTGGAGGAGCCGGACGGTCCAGAGGTGGTGGTCGTGTCGACCGAGCACAGCCCGAGCTGGTTTGATCAGATGACCATGGATAAGACCCGATCCGCGTTGATCCGTCGGCTTCAGGGTGTGGACAAGTTCAGCCGCTTCCACGCCTTCTCACCGGAGACCGACGCCGGCAAGACCATCATCGTCCATGCCAAGTGCACGATCATTGACGATGTGATGCTGCGCGCGGGCTCCACCAACCTCAACAACCGCTCAGCCGGCTTCGACACGGAGTGCGACATCGCCATTGAGGCGGCGGACGGGGAAGCGGGCGCCCAGACACGCGCCGCGATCCATCGCCACCGTTGCCATACCCTGGCTCACTTCCTGAACCGCTCCACGGAGGAGGTGGAAGAGGCCATTCTTCGTACGGGATCGCTGAACGGCGCCATCGACGCCTTGGACACTGGGCCGCTGCGGCGTCTGCGGCGACTTGGGCCGGTCAGGATCGGGCCGATGGCCCGGCTGATCGCAACCTACCACCTGGGTGATCCGGTGGCTCCGAGCGATAGCTGGCGGCCGTGGCGACGACGCAAGGACCTGCGCGAGGGGCTTCGCGAGCTCGCGCCTGAGCTGGCGGACCGTCCCCTGCTATCGGACCCCAAGGCCGGCGTTACGGAAGACTCGCGATCCGGTGAGCATGAGCGTTCCCCGCCCAAGCCGCGCCTCAAGGGAGAAGATTTCATCCAGGGCGACTAGAGCGTCGGGCGCCCAGGATGGACGACGAGGCCTTCGCCGCCTTGCAAGCTTCGCTGCGCCACGCGATATCAGGCGCGTAGGCGCGCGGCCCGCCGGCCGCCAGCGCTCCCGAGACTCGACGAAAGAAGGCCGCCGGATGCGCGATCCCGACATGCTCATGAGCCTGGTTCCCATGGTGGTCGAACAGACCAGCCGCGGCGAGCGGGCGTTCGACATCTTCTCGCGCCTGCTGAAGGAGCGGATCATCTTTCTCACGGGTCCGGTGGAGGACGGCATGGCCGCCCTGATCACCGCCCAGCTCCTGTTCCTGGAGTCGGAGAACCCGAAGAAGGAAATCTCCATGTACATCAACTCGCCGGGGGGCGTGGTGACCAGCGGCTTGGCGATCTATGACACCATGCAGTACATCCGCTCACCGGTGGCGACGATGTGCATCGGTATGGCGGCTTCCATGGGCTCCTTCCTGCTGGCGGCGGGCGAGCCCGGTCATCGGGCGGCGACGCCCAATGCACGGATCATGGTGCACCAGCCGTCGGGCGGCTTCCGCGGCCAGGCGTCGGACATCGAGCGCCACGCCGAAGACATCATTAAGACCAAGAAGCGGCTGAACGCGCTCTACGCCAAACATACAGGCAAGTCGGTCGAGGAGATCGAGCGTTCGCTCGATCGCGATAACTTCTTGTCTGCCGAGGAATCCAAGGATTTCGGTTTGGTGGACCACGTCTATGAGAAGCGTGATCTAGCCGAAGGCGTGAGCGCGGTCTGAGTGGAGGTGGCAGGGGCCTAGATGCAGCTTGGCTTGATACTGGCGGTGATCGGCCTGCCGATCGCCGCCGCGCCAGCGCTTGCTCAGGATCAGGCCGGGGCGATCATCTTCCAGATCGACCACGTGCGAGACGACGCGGGTCACGTACGGGTGGACGTTTGTACCAAGTCCACCTTCCTGAAGGATGGATGCCCCTACTCGGGTCAGGCGCTTGCGGTGAAAGGCGTGACCACAGTGACCGTCCCAGGCGTGCCGCCTGGCATATACGCCGCGCAAATCTACCACGATCGCAACGACAACAATCGGGTAGACCGGTCCAAGCCGTTGGGGATTCCACTGGAAGAGGTTGGCTTCTCGAACAACGCGCCTATCGGCCTGCGCGGTCCACGTTGGGCCAAGGCGGCCTTTAATCACGACGTGAGCGACCAGTCGCTTGGAGTGAAGCTCAAACGTTTTCCCTAGCCTTGCCGTCCTAGATCCTGAGCTTTCAGAACTTGTTTGCCACCCAAAAACATGTCTGCCTATATAGCTGGATATGAAGGGTGGCGAATGGTTGGGGATTTAGTTGCAGAGCGAGAGCGCCTCTTCCTCGGCAGCCGGCTGAAGCGGCTGGCTGAGCGCATGCAGGGTGACGTGGTTCAGATCGCCAAAGGGGTTGGGCTTGAGATCCAGCCGAGCCAGTATCCCCTGCTTGCAACCTTGGACCAGTACGGCCCCCAGACGATTGGAGGGCTGACGGGCGCGATGCGGGTAAGCCAGCCCACTGTGACGCGCGCCGCCTCGCGGTTGGTTGAAATGGGTCTTGTCCAAGTCAGCCGCATGCATCGCGACCAGCGTAAAAAACCCTTTCTCTAACCTTGGCTGGCATCGCCGCATTGAACCGCTCAAAACTACTGGTCTGGCCGCAGGTCGATGCGGCCGTGAGCGAGATCGTCGACGACCTTTCAGGAGGCTTTCTCGACCAGATCACCGCGCTGGAGCAGAGGCTCGACGATCGGCCGCTCTACGAACGGGCGCGCGGCGCTGCCTATGCCGGACTGACGATCCGTGAGTTCTCGCAGGAGCTTGCGGGAGCTTTCCGAGACATCAACGCTCAATGGATCGCAGCCATGTACCAGTTGGAGCAGACCGACAGTGATGTGCTGGATCATCCCTACGAGCGGATCATCCGGCCGGGTGGCGACATCCTGTTCGTGGAGGCGGAGGGCCTTGGGGTCGTGGGCGCCTGTGCATTACAGAAGACAGGCGCAGGACAGTTCGAGCTGACCAAGATGGGTGTCCTCGAATCTGCTCGCGGGCGCAAAGCCGGGGAGTTCCTGCTGAAGGCCATGATCGCCAGGGCGCACGCTATGGAGGCGGAGGTGCTCTATCTGCTCAGCAACCGAAAATCCGCGAGCGCTATCCACCTCTATGAGAAGTTAGGGTTTGTGCACGACGATGAGATCATGCGCGAATACGGCGCGCGCTATGTGCGTTGCGATGTCGCCATGCGCTACCGGCCTGCGGCCGCCTGAGGGCGCCGGCCTGCATCATCGCTTGCGTCCCGGCGGCGGTCGTCCGCCGCGCCCTCGCACGCCAAGCCTCGGCCGTGGTGCGCTAGGGTCCGCTGGGTCCGGATCGCTCAGCATCT
>CAXTRP010000071.1:0-10191 GCA_964246615.1 uncultured Caulobacteraceae bacterium
TCGTCGCTGTTCATCTCCCGCACTTGGCGGTTCGGCGCGACATCGCCGCCGGATGTGTTGGCCAAGGCGTTCATGGACGGGACCTTGAAGCTAAGAACGGGTCGAGGCTGCAGAAGGACGGCTTCGACGTCAACCTTGCGTCGCTCTCCGCCCTCCCGGCGCGTGGCGACGCCAGAGGCTTGAACAATCACCGCTCAGAAGGCGTCGAGAACGTTGCGCCGATCGACAGGAATGACCGGATATCAAGATGATGCTTTACCCGCACCTCTTCTTTCCGCCACCGTGACAAACTCGCCCCCAGGCCGCGAGACGTTAGGCGGGCCGCAAATTGGACGTTAAAGGGCCTCGGAGGAGTGCCGGCGGACCCATGCAGAAATGGTGATTGTTCACATCCTCACCCGTCTGCTGCGCGCCGGAGCCGAGGAGAACACGCTCGAGATCGCCAAGGCCCAGCAGGACGAAGGCCATCGAGTGATCATCGTGCACGGGGTGGAGCACGACGCCGAGATCAGCGAGACGACCTGCCGTCGATTCGAGGTCCGCCAAGCCCTTTCGCTGGTGCACGAGATCGCGCTGCTGAACGATTTTCGCGCCGTGTGGGAGCTGATGAAGCTGTTGCGCGAGCTTGGCCCAGACGTCGTGCACACGCACCAGAGCAAGGCCGGCGTGCTGGGGCGGGTCGCGGCTCGGCTGGCCAACACGCCGATCATCGTCCATGGGGTGCATATCCTGCCCTGGGTGCAGATCCGACAAAGCAAGCGGACGATCTATCTCGCCGCCGAACGGCTCTGCGCGGCGTTCACCGACATGTTCATCGACGTCAGCCCGGCGGTCCGCACAGAGTGCCTGGCGCGCGGCATCGGCCGTCCGGCGCAGCACGTGGTCGCCTTCAGCCCCATGCCGGTGCAGCAGTTCCGCGATGCGGAGTGGCCGCTGGACTGGCGCGAGATACTCGCCTGCAGGCCGACAGATCAGATCGGCGCGACAGAGGTGCCGCCCGGCGCCAAGCCGCCCATCGTGTTGATGCTTGCGGCGTTCGAACCCCGAAAGCGACAGTTTGAATATCTGAATGCTCTGGCCGCTTCCGCCTGCCCGGCCGACGCCTTGCTGCTGTTTGCGGGCGTCGGGCCTGAACTTGAGGCGGTGCGGGCGGCGGCGGCGAGGCTGGGCTGGGCGGACCGGGTCCGCTTCCTGGGCCATCGCAGCGACCCCGAACGGCTGATCGCCCTGGCCGATGTCTGCGTGCTAAGCTCGGTGCGCGAGGGCCTGCCGCGCGTGATCGTCCAGTATGCCGCCGGGGGGCGCGCGATCGTGGCGACGCGGGTGCCCGGCCTTGAGGACGTGATCGGCGACGGCGAGAACGCCATTATTGTCGACAGCGTGGCCGACGCCGCCCGCGCTACGGTGCGGCTGTTGCGCAACCCCCACATGCGCGCGCGGCTGGCCGCCGGGGCCGCGGCCACCGACGTGCTGCAATGGTCGCTTGAGCGGACCTATCCGAAGGTTCGGGAAGCTTACGCCACGGCGGCGCTCGCGGGCCGTCGACGCGCAGGGCGGGCCTGACGCTGCCACCTTCACCCCGTCACAAGGCCGCTCGGCGCTGGCGTGTCCGCCAAGGCGAGTCTCGGTCGTTCGGCCTCTTGGACATCTTGTGCGCGGTCGTGTGCGCGGGCTCGGCGCTCCTCACCCTGACCGGCGTGCTGGCGAAGCAGGTCTGGGCGGCCGACGTCATCAGCCTGTTTCGGCCATATGCACTGCTTTGCTCAGTTGGTGCGGTGCTGGTCTGCCTCGCCGCCCGGCGAAAACGCTTCGCAGGCCTTGGCCTGGTGCTGATCGCCTCCGAGGTGTGTCTGCTCGCAGCGCCCAGCCTGCGGGGCGACGCGCAACCCCGTGGCGGCTACGGCGGACGGCCACTTACGGCGATAACGTTCAACTGCCTTGGCAGCAATCCGAACAGCCGCACCGCCGTTGCGTGGATCCGACGGATGAGGCCCGACATCCTGGTGCTCGAAGAGCTGCCATCCGGCTGGGGGGCCGATCTGGCCACCCTGGCTGACGTGCTGCCTTACCGGGCATCCCAGCTTGAGACCACGCCCAGCGATACCGACGTCTTCACCCGCTTTCCCATCCGGTCTGCGGAGGCCTATCGGCCCGCGCCGGACCTGCGCGCGCTTATCCATACGGTCGTCCTGATCGACGGTCGGCCGGTCCAAGTCTTCGGCATCCACCCGAACACGTTGCAGACGCAGCAGGAGTGGACCAATCGCAACAACGCCCTGGAGCTGTCGGCGCAGTGGGTGCGTCAGACGCGTGGAAACGCGCCGACCCTGGTGCTCGGAGACTGGAACACGCCGCCCTGGTCGCCATACTTCCACGCCTTCCTCACGCTCGCCGGCTTGAAGAGCGTCGATGGCGTCCTCTGGCCGCCCGTCACTCGCGTACTCGGCGCGCCGTTGGGCGTCCGGATCGGCTCATCGATCGACCATGTCGCCGCGAGCCGCAACGTTCAGGTCGACAGCTGTCGGACGGGTCCGGATCTGGGCTCCGACCACGTGCCGCAAGTCTGCCGGGTAAGGCTTGTCCCTGCGACGTAACACCGGATCGTAAGTCTTTGGAAACCTTCCTATCCCTACGGCAAAGGTTGGGGGGCTAGGCGATGTTGTGCACCACGCGGACGCCGCTGAGAGTCAGCCTGTTCGGTGGCGGCACCGATTATCCGGACTACTTCGAGCGCGCGCCAGGGGCGGTGGTCGGTTTCTCGATCAACCGCTACATCTACATCAGCGCGCTGATCCTCACCGCCTGGCAGGCATACGACTACCGGGTGGCCTATTCGACGCTGGAGCACACCTCCAGCATAGAGGACATACAGCACCCCATTGTACGTGAGGTGCTACGCCACTACGCAGTGGGCGAGCGGCTCGACATCAACATCATGTCCGACCTGCCCGCCAGCGGCGGCCTGGGCTCATCGTCGGCCTTCACCGTCGGCTTCGTGAACCTGATCTCAACCATGTTCGAGCGCCCGCTGACCAAGATGGAATTGGCGCGCAAGGCCATGTTCGTGGAGCAGGAGCTGCTGGCGGAGAACGTTGGTGTGCAGGACCAGCTGCACACAGCTATGGGCGGGGTGAACCGCTTTGATTTCGAAGGCAAGCGGCGGTTTCGCATGACGCCCCTGCACCTCGACCTGAAGACCTTGGAACGCCTGAACAGCTGCATGGTGCTCGTCCATACCGGCTCGCCGCGCAAGGCCAGCGATATCGCGCTGGAGCAGATCGGCGCCATCAAGGCCGGTCGCTCGGATCTGGAGCTGGCGCGTCTCTACGACATGGTGTCGCTGGCGGTGGAACTGCTGGAGGATGGCGGCGACATCGTCGCCGACCTCGGCCAGATGCTTTCGGAGTCGTGGGCGGTGAAGCGTCGCCTGGCGGCTCAGGTCACCAACCCGGCGATCGACGAACTCTATGCACGCTGCACCACCGCCGGGGCCTACGGTGGAAAGCTGTGCGGAGCTGGGGGCGGCGGGTTTCTGCTGATGCTTGTGGAGCCCGAACGGCTCCCGGCGTTGGAAGCCGCCGTGTCGCCGCTCCCCGTCATACCCATCGAGATCGACGTCCACGGGTCCACGGTCATCTATCCGCCCAGCGGCGTGTGGTCGCCACGCCATGCCCGCGCGACGCCGACGCCACAGCCCACTCCCTTTGCTCTACAGCACGGGATTGACGTCAGCGGAGGGCTCACCCAGGAAGAGGCATGCGCGTCCTGATCACCGGCGGAGCCGGGTATATCGGCTCCATCCTCGTTCCCCGACTTCTGGAACTGGGACACGAGGCGACGGTGGTGGACCTGTTCCCAGGATCGGGAACGACCCTGTCCCAATGCTGCCGATTTGAAGGCTTCACGCCGGTGCGCGGCGACGCCCGCGACCCGAGACTGCTTGACGAACTGCTGCCCCGACACGACGTGGTCATCCCGCTGGCCGCTCTCGTCGGCGCGCCGCTCTGCGCCCGTGACGCCATCGGCGCGGTGAGTCTGAACCGTGATGCGGTGCGAAGTGTCGTCGAGCGCCTCTCGCCCGACCAGCGGCTGGTCTATCCCACCACCAACTCCGGCTATGGGGTCGGCGAGAAGGACGCCTTCTGCACCGAGGATTCGCCCCTGCGCCCCGTGTCGCTCTATGGGACAACCAAGGTGGAGGCGGAGGCTGCGGTGCTCGACTCCGGCAACGGCGTCACCTTGCGTCTGGCCACCGTGTTCGGCGTCGCGCCCAGGATGCGGGTCGATCTGCTGGTGAACGACTTCACTTGGCGCGCGGTGCACGACCGGGCGCTGGTGGTGTTCGAGGGTCACTTCCGGCGCAACTACATCCACATTCGCGACGTGGCGAAGACCTTTCTCCACGTGCTCGACAACTATGAGGCGATGCGCGCCAAGCCCTTCAACGTCGGCCTGTCGAGTGCGAACCTGAGCAAGTTGCAGCTGTGCGAACGGATCAAGGCGCAGGTTCCTGCCTTCGTCTACCTGGAAGCGCCGATCGGGGAGGATCCCGACAAGCGCGACTACATCGTTTCAAACGACCGGCTGGAGGCCACGGGTTGGTCGCCCGACTGGACGCTGGATGCCGGGATCGCGGAGTTGACCAGGGGCTATCGCATGATGAACGTTGTCGGTCTCGGCAACGTCTGAGGCGGCCGCTCCGGCCCAGGCTCGGGCGGACGGGGCAGCCCTGACCTTCGCCCTGGTCGACCACAGCCTCAACAGCGCCCTCGGCCACAACCTCACCTATGCGCGCCGTGTGCTCACCGCCGCCGCGGTGCAGGGGTTCCGCGTCGTTGCGGGCGTAGCTGAGACCGGCGCGGACCAGGACCCTTGCGCGCCAAGCCTGGCGCTCTTCCCGCACGATGTCTGGGCGAACAATCCCGCCGAAGGCCGGCTCTGGCACACCTTCGCCGCCATCGACCGGGCGCTTCACCGAAACAGCGTCATGGGCGCAGCGCAACTCGCCGCCCAGCCGGAGCATACCGTCTCCCGTCCGTCTTCAAGTTCTGGGCGCCATAGGCTCGCGCGCCTGACCGACGGTCTTCGCCAGGATACCGCCGTGCTATTGTCCGCCCGCACCATCGCGCGACGTTTCAGCGGCGAACTGCATCGGTTTGTAGAGCAGGCGGGGCTTGTCGCCGGCGATGTGGTCTACATGCCCACTGTCCTCGCAGCCGAACTCCAGGGGCTGGAGCACCTTCTCGAGCGTTCACCCCTAGCGCGGTCGCTGCGTTGGCGGGCGATGCTGCGTTACGCGCCCCGCGCCAGATCGGTCCGCACCTCGCTCGCAGCAGCGTCACGCCGGCTGAGCCGTCGCAGCGATACCGACATCCGGTTCTTCTGCGACACCGAGCAGCTCTGCGCGCTGCATCGGGCCGCCTCCGGCGCACCGTTCGACCTCCTCCCGGTTCCGGTCGACGGCGATCGGGTGGCGCGTTCGTCTCACGCCGGTCCGCTCGTGGTGGGCTATTTCGGCGACGCGCGCGACGAGAAGGGGTTTCATCTGCTGCCGGAAATGATCCAGCGCGTACGGTCCCGGGCCGTGCCGACAAGGCCCCTTCGCTTCGCTATCCAGGTGAACATGAACACGGCCGAGGGGGACGCGCGCACCCGGGCGGCCCGCGCCGCCTTGGGGCAGATGCGCGGAGACGATCTGGAACTGATCGAGGGGCCCCTGGCGCCGCACATCTATGACGACCTGTTCCGACGGGCCGACATCGTGCTCCTTCCGTATCAGCCGGGCGCCTACGCGGAGCGGTCGTCCGGTATCCTGATGGAGGCCATCATGGCGGGCCTGCCGTGCGTTGCGACCCGCGGCGCTTGGATGCAGTCCGCCCTCGCAGCAGCGCCCGCAAACGCCCCTGCCGGAATTGTCGCGGAGGCCAACCCCGAGGCGCTCGCACAGGCGGTGCTGCAGATCGCCGAGGATTGGCCGCACTATGCCCATGGCGCCCAGGCGCTTGGGGAAGCCCTGCGCCCCCGCTACGATCCCGCCGTCCTCGTCCGCAGGGTCGTGGCGTAACGGCGCCCTAATCCGCCAGCGCCTGGCGCACGGCGTCCAGGCCCGCCTGCGCGCGGGCGCCATCGGGAGCGCCGCCTTGAGCGAAGTCGGCCTTGCCGCCGCCGCCCTGGCCGCCCATCGCCGGAACAGCAGCGCGGATCAGTTCAGCCGCGGAAATGCGGCTGGTCAGGTCGGAGGTGACCGCGATCGCCATAGCGGCCTTGCCATCGGTGACGCCGACCACGGCCACGACGCCGGAACCGACCTGCTTGCGGAAATCCTCGATCACCGGGCGCAGGCCCTTGCCGTCGACGCCCTCCAGCACGCGGCCGACGAACTGCACGCCGCCGACATCTTCGATCGGCGACGGCGCGCCGCCCCCGCCGCCCAGCGCCAGCTTGCGCTTGACCTCCACCAGCTCTCGTTCGAGGCGCTTGCGATCGGCGACGAGCGCGTCCACCCGCGCCTCCACCTCAGACGGCGGGACCTTGAACTGGGCCGCCAAGCCCTCGGCCACGGCCGTGCGGTCCAGCAGGTGGCGGCGCGCCGCCTCCCCCGTCAGAGCTTCCACCCGGCGCACGCCCGCTGCGATGCCGGTCTCAGCGATGATCTTGAACAGGGCGATGTCGCCAGTCCGCGCCACATGGGTGCCGCCGCAAAGCTCCACCGAATAGGCGCCCTCGCCCTGCAAAGCGCGGCCAAGCGTCAGCACCCGCACCTCCTCACCGTACTTCTCTCCGAACAGCGCCACCGCGCCGGCATCGATAGCGGCCTGGGGCGCCATGCTTTCGGTGCAGGCGGCAAGGTTCTGGCGAACCACCGCGTTCACCTCCGCCTCCACTCGGTCGAGCTGCTCAGGCGTGAGCGCCTGGCCATGGCTGAAGTCGAAGCGCATGCGCTCCGCATCCACCAGCTGACCCTTCTGGGCCACATGGCCGCCGAGGGTGTTCTTCAGCGCTGCGTGAACCAGGTGGGCGGCGGAGTGGTTGGCTCGGGTGCGGGTGCGCGCATCCGCATCGATCGCCAGCCGCACCCGGTCGCCGAGGGCCAACCGTCCGCTGTCCACGTGCAGGGTGTGGACAAAAAGATCGCCTGCCTGCTTGGCGACGGCCACCAGGCTGCCAGCGCCGCCAGACCATTCCAGCTCGCCGATGTCTGACGCTTGGCCGCCACTCTCCGCGTAGAAGGGGGTGCGATCGAACAGCACCGCCACCGTGATCCCGTCCGCGCCTTGCTCAGCCGAGACCGCATCGACCTCATCGGCTCCACGCACGATGGCGATCACCTCGCCGGTGACCTCCGCCTCCTCGTAGCCGCTGAAGGCGGTAGGCCCCAGCCTGTCGCGCAGCTTGAACCATTCCGCCGTGGCCGCCCGATCGCCCGAGCCCGACCAGGCCTCGCGCGCCATGGCCTTCTGCCGGCCCATGGCGGCGTCGAAGCCCTCGAGGTCTACCGTTATGCCGCGTGCGCGGACCGCGTCCTGGGTCAGGTCCAGTGGAAAGCCATAAGTGTCGTAGAGCTTGAACGCCGTCTCCCCGGAGAGGACCCCGCCGCTCCCGAGACCACTGGTCGCTTCCTCAAGCAGCCCCATTCCGCGGCCGAGCGTGGTGCGGAACCGCTCCTCCTCCTGGCGCAGGGTCTCGGTGATCAGCGGGCTCGCGCGCACCAGTTCGGGGTAGGCCGACCCCATCTGCTCCACCAGCGCCGGAACAAGCCGCCACATCAGCGGCTGGACGGCGCCGAGCAGGTGGGCGTGCCGCATGGCGCGGCGCATGATGCGGCGCAGCACATAGCCTCGGCCCTCGTTGGACGGCGACACTCCATCGGCCACCAGGAAGGAAGACGCGCGCAGGTGGTCGGCGATCACCCGGTGGGAGAACTTGGCCTCCCCATCAGCCGCCACGCCGGTCAGCGAGACCGACGCCGAGATCAAGGCTTGGAAAAGGTCGATGTCGTAATTGTCGTGCACGCCCTGGAGCACGGCGGTGATGCGCTCCAGCCCCATGCCGGTATCGATGGACGGCTTGGGCAGCGGCTCCCGACCGCGCTCGCCCGCGAACTGCTCGTACTGCATGAAGACGAGGTTCCAGATCTCGATGAACCGGTCGCCATCCTCGTCCACTGAACCGGGCGGACCGCCTGGGATCATCTCGCCGTGATCGTAGAAGATTTCCGAACAGGGTCCGCAGGGCCCCGTGTCGCCCATGGACCAGAAGTTGTCGGAGGTCGGGATCCGGATGATCCTGTCGTCGTTCAGGCCGGCGATCTTCTTCCACAAGCCGTGCGCTTCGTCGTCCTGTGCATAGACGGTGACCAGCAACTTCTCGACCGGCAGGCCAAACGCCTGGGTGACCAGCTTCCAGGCCAGCTCGATCGCTTCTTCCTTGAAATAGTCGCCGAAAGAGAAGTTGCCGAGCATCTCGAAGAAGGTGTGGTGGCGCGCGGTATAGCCGACATTGTCCAGGTCGTTGTGCTTGCCGCCGGCGCGCACACACTTCTGCGATGAGGTCGCGCGGGGCGCAGGCCGCTGCTCGGCGCCGGTGAACACGTTCTTGAACGGCACCATGCCGGCGTTGACGAAGAGGAGCGTCGGATCGTTCTGCGGCACCAGCGGCGCGGATGGGAACACCGCATGCCCGGCCGCTGCGAAGGAGTCGAGATAGGCGCTGCGGATGTCGTTCAGGCTCGTGGCGGGCGGGTTGGGCATCAAGGGGTCCGGAAAACGACAAAACGCGCACCCACTATAGAAAACGCCTGCCTGTCAGGCCAGCGGCGTCACGAAGGGGCCGGGCGTTCAAACAGGGTGACGGGCGAACCCTTGTAGAGGGTTTCGGCATAGCGTCGGTAGCCGCACCGCCTCGCGACCAAGGCGGAGACGCCGTTCTGCGGTCCGATCACGCACACCAGGCGCGGCAGGTCTGCAGGCGTGTGTCGCAGATGCCGCAGCACTTGTTCGGCCAAGCGTGAGCGCATCGCCTACCCTGGACTTTCCCCCGCTCTAAATAGCCGGTCGTCAACGTCACACGGTCAGCGCAAGTCTGGTCGGAGAGGGTCGAGGCATGCTCATACGAGCATGTCGCCTGAGCATCGATATTTGTGCAAGTGGCGGTAGCCGCCTGCCCGTCTCACCCCGCCGACGTGAATGGAGACCTGAATTGACCGTCGATGACCGTGTGGGTGAAGCCGGGCGCCCGGCGCTCTCGAACATCGACGCAACAGCAGAGTGGCGCTCCGGCGCGCAGGCGCTGCGCAACAACCAGCCCGCGCTCGCCCTGTCGGTCTTCCGCCGGATCGTCGATGCGGGGCGCGCCGATGCTACCGTGTGGCTCGGCGTCGCCATGGCCGCGCACAACCTTGGCGACACGACGCAGCAGCTTGCGGCGCTTGACCGCGTGCTTGAGTTCGACCCCACCAACATCCGCGCCTTGATGATGAAAGGCGACCACTATGTGCTCAGGGATGATGCGAGCGCCGCCTCCTCCTTCTACCGCGCAGTGGTGCGGATTGGCGCGTCCGATCCGGCGCGGCCCAACGATCTTGCCGACGAGATCAGGCGCGCACAGGCTGCTTGCAACGCGCTCGGAAAACGCTTCGAGGCTCATCTGCGCGAAACCATGACGCGCCGGGGCCTGGACAAGCCCGGCGCGGAGCGTGTTGCCGCCTCGCTGGACATCATGACGGGTTTAAAGCAGATCTATCTGCAGCAACCAACCATGTACTACTTCCCGGAATTACCGCAGATCCAATTCTATAGCCGCGAAGTCAGTCCCTGGATGGACGGGCTAGAAGCAGCCGCGCCGGTGATACGTGCAGAGTTGCTTGCCCTCATGAACGATGACCATCTTTTTCAGCCCTACGTTGAAGACGTCGCGGACCGGGCGACCTTTGATCCCAACGGGCTGCTTCGCAATCCAGACTGGAGCGCCCTCTTCCTGGTGAAGAATGGCGAGCCTGTACATGGCAACGCCGAACGGTGTCCGCTGACGCTGGCCGCGCTTCAGGATATTCCCCTGTGCCGCATCCCCGGCCGGACTCCCTCCATCCTCTTCTCCCGGCTTAAGCCGGGTGCGCGCATCCCGCCGCACAACGGACTCTTGAACAGCCGTCTGATCTGCCATCTACCGCTGATCGTGCCCCCTGGGTGCGGC
>CAXTRP010000072.1:0-10187 GCA_964246615.1 uncultured Caulobacteraceae bacterium
CTGAACAGGCCCGAGCCTCCAGATGGCTCCAGCACGCACAGCCGCCGGCCATCGTCCCGCGCGACGACCTCAACTCCGGCCGCCCCGGGCTGGAAGGTGCGAACCAACCGGCCGCTCGCCATGTCATGGGGGCCCAGCAGGCTGAACGGGTCGGTCAGCCGGCCTTCCAGCAAGTCAGCCGCCGCGGCCGGCAAGGCCTCGATCATCGCCCAGTCCCGGAAAGCAGACGGTCTGCCAGCTCGCCGAGCCCTTGCAACGGCGTCTCGATCCAGTCAGGCCGATTGGCGGCCTCGTAGGCCACCTCGTAGGACGCCTTTTCCAACAGGAAGAGGTGGAGCAGGTGCTGGTCCACGACGCCGCCAGCCTCCTTGTAGGCGGCCAGGAACACCTCGGCCGATGACCGCCTGAAATCCGCCGCCAGGGCTTCCGCCCTGGTCGCAGCCATCTCGCTCGGCTCGCTCAGGCTGTGCAACGCCGTGGCGGCGGCGTAATCGAACGAGCGCAGGACGCCTGCGACGTCGCGAAGTGGGCTGTCCTTGGCGCGCCGCGCCTCCAGCGGCTTGGCGGGCTCCCCTTCGAAGTCGATGAGGGTGACGTCGCCTGCAGTCACCAGCACCTGGCCCAGGTGCAGATCACCATGGATGCGCGTGCGGGACGCACCCTCGGCCGAGACCGCCAGCGCGTCGAGGCTGTCACGCAGCGCCGTAGCCTGCGCCTTCAGTCGCTCCACCGTTTCAGCGCTCACCGGCCTGCGCCACGCCCGAGCCGGAGCCAGAGCGTTCAAGGCTTTAGTCAGCTGCTGCTTCACTCGGACCGCGAGGGCTTTCGCATCGGCGCTCTCCATCACCTCGGGTGTGAAAGCGGCATCGTCGGTAGGCTGCGCCAGGACGCCGTGCATCTCGGCCAGGCGGCGTCCGAGCTGGGCTGCGAAGACGCCGTACCCATCCAGCGCATCGTCCCCCGCTTCGGGTGACACGGCTTGATCGTCCAGAGCCCGCTTCAGATAATCGAGCGTCCAGGTCCAGCCGTCGCCCTGATTGAAGACGAAGCGCTGCAGCAGCATGAGCGTGCGCGGCTCGCCGCCGGCGCTCACCTGCGTCACCTCGCCCAACAAAGAGGCGGTGTTGGCGAAGCCACGCTCTGTTAGCACCCGGGTCATCTCGGCCTCCGGATGAATGCCCGGCGTGAGCTTGCGCAGCAGCTTCAGCACCGCGCGCTGGCCGATGATCACCGAGGTGTTGCTCTGCTCGGTGGACGGCCACTCGGCCGCCATCCCCGGTTCGAGGTCGAAGCCCGGCATGGCGCTGAACACCAGCTCCCCTGCAGCGGACGGAAGACGCGCGTTCCGCTTCAGGGCGGAAACGACCTCGCGGAAGAACTCCGGCATGGCGAAGGCGTCAGTCAGCACGCCGATGGACCGACCGCGCCGCACCCGGGCCATGGCCAACTGGTGTGCGAAGGGCCCGCTGGGCTCGTCCTCCCAGAGCACGCCGAGCGGCAGGGCGTAGAGGTCGCGTCCCGCATCCGTCTCCACCTCGACTTCGGTGAGCAGCAAGCCTGCCAGCGGGACCGCCACCGGTCCGAGCTTCACGCTGCGCACGGCGGTGTCCTTGCCCTGGAACCAGCGGCGGTGGAGCAGGTAGTCCGGCAGGATCTCGCACTCCAGGGCGTCCCGAGCCGCGCCTTCCAGCACGCCGGGAAGACCACTGCGCAGCACCAGGGTGATGTGTTCGGGCTCAAGCCCCGTCGGCGCAGTGCTCCAGGCCGGCCCTGCCATGTCGCCGCAGAGCTGGAACCAGGAAAACCCGTACGGCGGCAGGGTCAGCAGGTAGGTGAGCTGGCCGATGGTCGGGAACGGCGTGCGGCCGGAAAGCTCCAACGGCGTGCGGCCGGCGAACTCCGACAGGTCGAGCTCGACGGCCTGGGCCGTGCGCGCGGTGTTGGCGACGCACAGGATGGTCTCGCCATCGTACTCGCGAAAGTAGGCCAGCACCTTGCGGTTCTGCGGTCGCAGGAACCTGAGCGTTCCGCGCCCGAACGCCGAGTGTTGGCGGCGCACGCCCAGCATCCGCTTGACCCAGTTCAACAGGCTGTGCGGATCGCGGCTCTGCGCCTCCACATTGATGGCCTGGAAGCCGTAGAGCGGGTCCATGATCGGCGGCAGGGTCAGTTCGGCCGGGTCCGCGCGGGAGAAGCCGCCGTTGCGGTCGCTGGACCACTGCATGGGCGTGCGCACGCCATCGCGGTCGCCGAGATGGATGTTGTCGCCCATCCCGATCTCGTCACCGTAGTAGAGCACGGGCGTGCCGGGCATGGTCAGCAGCAGGCTGTTCATCAGCTCCATGCGCCGCCGGTCGCGCTGCATCAGCGGGCCAAGGCGCCGACGGATGCCGAGGTTGATGCGCGCTCGCTTATCGGAGGCGTAGGCGTCCCAGAGGTAGTCACGCTCTTTGTCGGTGACCATTTCCAGGGTCAGCTCATCGTGGTTGCGCAGGAAGATGGCCCACTGACAGCCTTCGGGGACCGGCGGGGTCTGGCGCATGATGTCGGTGATGGGGAAGCGGTCCTCCTGCGCCAGCGCCATGTACATGCGCGGCATCAGCGGGAAGTGGAACGCCATGTGGCACTCATCGCCGTCACCGAAATACTGCAGCGTGTCTTCAGGCCACTGGTTCGCCTCGGCCAGCAGCATGCGGTCAGGATACTCGGCGTCCACCGCCGCCCTGATCTTCTTCAGGACGACGTGGGTCTCAGGCAGGTTCTCATTGTTGGTGCCGTCACGCTCCACGAGATAGGGGATGGCGTCGAGTCGAAGCCCGTCGACGCCAGCGTCTAGCCAGAAGCGCATAACCTCAAGCACCCGATCCAGCACTGCGGGATTGTCGAAGTTCAAATCCGGCTGGTGACTGTAGAAGCGATGCCAGTAATAGGCCTTGGCCACCGGGTCCCAGGTCCAGTTCGAAACCTCGGTGTCCAGGAAGATGATCCGCGTCTCCGGCCACTTCTCGTCATCGTCTGACCACACGTACAAGTCTCGCTCCGGCGAGCCCGGTGCGGCATTGCGGGCAGCCTGGAACCAGGCATGCTGGTCGGAGGTATGGTTGATCACCAGCTCGGTAATGACCCGGATGCCGCGCTCATGCGCCGCCTCGATGAACCGCCGGGCGTCGTCCAGCGTGCCGTATTCAGGATGTACGCCGATGTACTCCGCGATGTCATAGCCGTCGTCCCGCCGGGGCGAAGGATAGAAGGGCAGCAGCCAAACCGCCGTAACCCCAAGCTCCGCTATATAGTCGAGCTTCGACAGCAGGCCTGCGAAGTCCCCGACACCGTCGTTGTCGGCGTCGAAGAAGGACTTGACGTGCAGTTGGTAGATGACTGCGTCCTTGTACCATTGGTGGTCAGGGACGGACGAGACGGCTTGATCAGTCATGCAAATACTTCAGGACAAAGAGAACCGGGAAGGTGAACGGCGATCACGAAACGACCCGTGCTGGAAGCCGCAGTGACCAGATGGCGTAAGGGTGGTCTGGGTCCAGACGCACGGACTGCAGCTTGCCGGTCCAGGTGAAGCGCTGCTCCCAGAGCAGATCCTCTGCGTCCACCGACGCGTCATCCGACAGGCCCCAATCCCAAAGCGGCAGCTCGAAGGAGGTCTCCTGCGCGGCGTGTGGGTCCAGGCTGATGGCGGTGACGATCACGTCGTCCAGTCGTTCGGTCGCCTTGAGGAAGACCAGCACGTTATCGTTCCAGCCTGGCAAAAAGCTCACCCCGAGGTGGGTCTGCAGGGCGGGGCGCCCCCTGCGGATGCGATTCAGCCGAGTGATCTCGGCGATGATGTTGCCGGGCGCCGACCAGTCGCGCGGCTTGATCTCGTATTTCTCGGAGTCGAGGTATTCCTCCTTGCCCGGCATCGGCTCGGCGTCCAGCAGTTCGAAGCCGGAGTACACGCCCCACAGCCCCGACAAGGTCGCCGCCAGGGCGGCCCGGATCAGGAAACCGCCCCGGCCTGATGTCTGCAGGAAATGCGGATTGATGTCGGGGGTGTTGACAAAGAAGTGGGGTCGAAAGAACTCCTTGGGCGCCGTCTGTGTCAGCTCGGTCAAGTAATCGATGAACTCCGCCTTGGTGTTGCGCCAAGTGAAGTATGTGTAGGACTGTGAGAAGCCGATCTTGGAAAGCCTGTACATGACCTTCGGCCGCGTGAAGGCCTCGGCCAGGAACACAACATCGGGGTAGGCGGCGTGCACTTCGCGGATCATCCACTCCCAAAACGGCAGCGGCTTGGTGTGGGGATTGTCCACCCGAAACAGCCTCACCCCCTCGCGCGTCCAAAACAGCACGATGTCGCGAAGGGCGAGCCACAGGTCAGGAACCGCGTCCGGCTTGTAGAAATCGACGTTGACGATGTCCTCGGATTTCTTCGGCGGGTTCTCGGCGTACTTGATGCTGCTGTTGGGACGCCAGTCGAACCAGCCGGGATGCTGCCTCAGCCACGGGTGGTCGGGCGAACACTGGACCGCGAAGTCGAGCGCGACTTCCAGCCCGTGTTCGGTCGAGGCAGCGATCAGACGACGGAAGTCTTCCAGCGTGCCAAGCTGCGGATGGATGGCGTCGTGACCGCCGTCGTCCGACCCGATGGCGTAAGGGCTACCGGGATCGTCGGCGGTGGGCGTCAGGCTGTTGTTACGACCCTTACGGTTCTTGGCGCCGATGGGATGGATCGGTGGAAAGTAGAGGACGTCGAAGCCCATGGCGCGAAGCGCCGGCAGGCGGGCGATGACGTCGTCGAACGTGCCGTGTCGCGCCGCATCGTCGGTCTGTGAGCGGGGAAACAGTTCGTACCAACTGGCGAAACGCGCCTGCAGGCGCTCGGCGTCGACGATCTGTGGCATGGAGCCATGCCGGAACGGGCGGTTGTCGGCCCGCCGCATCAACTCCGCCAGCGGGTCGCCCAGCAGGAGGTCACGACGCTCGGCCTCGGGAGCCTCCTTCAGCCGGGTTTCGGCGGCGACCAGATCGCCCTTCAGGGCGCCGGAGCTACGCTGGGCCGCTTCGGCGACCAAGACACCGCCCTCCTGAACATCGACGGGCTGATCCACGCCCGCGTTGCGCTTCTTGGCGTAGTCGCGCCGAAAACCAGCGTAGACGTCGAGCCATGCCTGCACCACGAACTCGTGCCGGCCCAGCCGCAGCAGCGGGAAAGACGCTCGCCAGCGGTCGTTGCCGGTGGGCTCCATGCGCACGCTGCTCCAATCCTCCTCGTCACGCGCCCGCCACCTGAGCTCCGCGGATAGCGGCTCATGCCCGTCTGCGAAGATGTCGGCTTCCACCACGACGCGCTCGCCTACGATCCTTCGCACGGGATAGGGGCCGCCCTCGACCCGCGGCGTGATGGCCTCGATCACCAAACGCGCGGCGGTGGCGGCGCCTTCAGCGGCCGCGGAGCCCGGGGGGATGGGTTTCACGATGGCCCCTCCCCGCCTGGCCAGCGCCAATCTCACCTCGCCCGGCGCAAGGGCGGTAAACGGCTCCCCACCGCCGTCGACGCGCGAGAACGGCTCAAACGCTGCGCCGGCGCCGGCCAACCAGCTGCCGACGTGACAGTCAGCAGCAGCGAGCGGGTCAGGGTTGATCAGCACCAGCAAGGCCGCTCCGGCGCGCCGCACGTCTGGCATGTCGGCGCGCAGCAGGGCGGTGACCGGGCTTCCCTCCCCTGTCAGGATCCTAAGCTCCCCATCGAAGCGCGACAGCTCCGAACTCAGCGCGGTCGCGGCCCGGATGGCGGCCGTGAGTTCAGGCGCGCCGATCTCCTCGCCGCTCGGCCCGCCGGACCTCGGATCGAGCGGCTCGGCGATCAGCGCCTCGAACCCCATGGGCAGGAGCAGGCCGGCGCCCGTCGCGGCCGCCAGCGCCAGACGCTGCGCATAGGCGGTGCTAGCATCCAAGCCTTGGGGTATGCGCCGGGAGAGGCGGGGACCGAAGGGGACCTCCACCTCGGCGATCAGGGGTGCAACGGTACGAAGCGCTTCATACTCCTCCACGAACCATCGCTCCCGCCCGTCCCACCAGGGCAACGAGGACGTCAAGGCGTCTAGACCGCAGCCGGCCAACGCCAGGATCGCTTCTCGCGGGGCCGCTTGCGTCTCGGCTAT
The DNA here is from genome assembly GCA_964246615.1 of uncultured Caulobacteraceae bacterium. GTDB lineage: Bacteria > Pseudomonadota > Alphaproteobacteria > Caulobacterales > Caulobacteraceae > CAHJWH01. Next base: position 6,156 of record CAXTRP010000072.1, read on the forward strand.
GAAAGCCAGACCCGGCGCTTCGGCCCGCGCGCCCTCGATCACCCGCCGCCAAAAGGCTGGAGGTCCGGCATGGGGCTGCAGGACGCGCAGGCCCTGCAGACCCGCCTTGGCCCACCGTGCGATCGACTCCTCGGCATGATGGGCGATCCGTTCGGCTGAAGTGGGATCGTCCAGACGGGAGAGCGCCTCGCCCTTGATCGGCGCGGCGCGGCGTGGGTCTGCGGGCGCTTCACCGCTACTGCTTCCCCGGACGTTGAAGGCCTCGGGGTAAGCCTGGACCAAGGGATGTCCGGTTGAAAACCGGTGCAGCGCCAAATCCATCCAGAGCTGAAGGCCGCGCGCCTCAGCGAGGTCTCGGATCGTGGCGATGATGGTTTCGACAGCGCCGCCGCCGAGCGCTGGATGAGCACAGCCGGGATCGAAGGTCAGGAAGACGTCGCCATCCTCGCCAGGCTGCATCAGCGGCGACACCAGCACCGTGTCGAAGCCCAGCGATTTGGCCTTGTCCAGCTGCGCGCCCCAACGATCCAGCGCACCGACGAGCGGGGTGTGAAGATAGTAGATCCGCCTGGCTGGCCAAGAACGCGCGGGCTCCATTGTCACCGGGTTTCCTTGTCGCTGTCCGGCCCCGGCGAACGCTCCGCCGCCACGTTCCGGGGGTCAACGACATCGGGTCTGGAGCGTTCCAGGAGAGCGTCGAGGCTCATGCGTCTGCGGGGACTTCCGGCAAGGCCTGCAGCGCGGCGACGAAGGCGTCTCGCCAAGCGGCCGCATCCTGGGTGCGTACGCCGTGGAAAAGCGCCTCCCAGCGACGGACCCGCTCGCGCTTTGGCATGGCCAGCCCTCGGGCTATGGCGTCCGCCACATCCTCGCGGCTGTAAGGGTTGACGATCAGGGCATCCGGCATCTGGCGCGCAGCACCGGCGAAGCGTGACAGCACCAGCACGCCTGGATCGTCGGGGTTCTGGGCGGCGACGTACTCCTTGCATACCAGGTTCATGCCGTCCCGGAGCGGCGTCACCAGGCCGACCTTCGCCGCCCGGTAGAGGCCAGCCAGGGCGTCACGTCCGTATGAGCGGTTCACATAGCGGATGGGCGACCAGTCCATCGTGGCGTAGGCGCCGTTGATGCGTCCGGTCACGGCGTCGAGCCTGGCGCGAATGTCCTGATAGGCCTCCACATCGCCGCGGCTGGTTTGGGCGATCTGTAGCAGGAAGACCCGCTCCACCAACTCAGGCCGGCCCTCCAACAGCTCCTCTACCGCCAGGAACCGCTCCTCCAGCCCCTTGGAGTAGTCGATGCGGTCCACGCCCACGATCATGTCGCGGAACACGCCGCTGGCGGCGGCGCGGTCGTAGGCCTGCATCGCGGCCGGGGAGGACACGATCTCGGCGAAGTTCTCCGCATCGATGCCAATGGGAAAGGCGGCGGCTTGGATCGTGCGGCCAAAGGCCTGCACGCAGCCGTCCTCCAGCACTTCGCCTCCCGCTTCGTCGACAACGTAGCCATGGAAAGCGGCAAGCCAGTCCGCCGTCTGGAACCCGACGAGGTCGTAGTCGAACAGCGAACTCACCAGGTCTCGGTGCCGCGGCAGCGTGGTCAGCAGCTGGCAGGCCGGCCAGGGAATGTGCAGGAAGAAACCGATCCGGTTCCGACACCCCATGCGCCGCAGCTCGCGGGCGAGCGGGATCAGATGATAGTCGTGCACCCAGATCACGTCGTCCGGCTGCAGCAGCGGACGCACGGTCTCAGCGAAGCGCGCGTTCACCCGGGCGTAGCCCTCGCCGAACAGACGCTCATAGTGGGTGAGGTCGATGCGGTAGTGGAAAAGCGGCCAAAGCACCGTATTGGCGTAGCCGTTGTAGTACTCCTGGACGTCTTGTTCTTCGAGATCGATGGTGGCGACGGTCACGCCATCGGTCTGCTTCAGATGGGGGATGCCCGTGAAGCTCGGGGCGACCTCGCCGCTCCAGCCGAACCAGACACCCTCATAGCGGGTCAGGGCGGCGGCGAGCGCCATGGTCAGGCCGCCCACCGAGGCTCCCCCGCGCTCAGGCATGGCGACCCGGTTGGATATCACCACCAACCGCGACATCTGCATCCCCTTCCGGCCGCGCCCTAGGGTTTCGCCATTTCGGCCAGCCAGGACAACACCGCGGCCACATTGTGCAGCCTACAGGCGGCCGCCGTGTTGCGGGAGGGCCCGACCAGCACGCCGAACCCGCCGAGGGCGGCCGCCGCCTCGAACGCGGACTCATCGGTCAGGTCATCGCCTACGAATACGGGCGCGCACCCTTGGAAGGGCGGCTCATCCATGAAGGCCTGGACCGCGTCGCCCTTGGTGCGACCGGGATTGCGCACCTCGATCATGCGATCGCCGCGCTGCAGGGCCAGTCCGGTCCGCTCCGCCAAAGCCTCAGCGCAGGCGTCGGCCACACCCTGCAGATTGGTCGCGGTGCGATAGTGCAGGACCAGGCCCAGCCCCTTGTCCTCCAGGAAGAGTTCAGGATGGGCGTCGACCAGACGTTCGAACTCACTGCGCGCCTCGGCGATGGCCGGATGAGGCGAGGACGCCTCCAGCACGCCGTCGGCCCTACGGCGTTCAAGCCCGTGCACCCCGGAAACCGCCATCAGGCTTCCCTGCAGGATGCGGTCGATGTCGCGGAGCCCCCGGCCGCTCACCGCCGCGACGCGGCCCTGGAACTGCCGCGCCAGCGCTCGAAGCAGGCGGTCACGCGCCGGATCGGGTCCGACATCGTCCGGCCGCGCCTCAAACTCGGCGAGCGTGCCGTCAATGTCGAGAAAGAGGGCGGTCCTGGTCGGGTCAGGACGCGGCGGCGCAGGCAGGCTCATTCGCTAAGGACTACACCGCAGGGCGGGCGAAGCGAACGTCATGGATCGGATTTGAACCGCACAGAACGACACTCCGCAACGCTCAGCCGCTGACGTGCAAACCAACTGTGGGCCGCTTTTCGGCGGCCCCCAGTCGCTTCCTACTGGATTGTGGCTCGTCCGATCTCCAACCGACCGTCGCCAGCCTGGACGTCGATCACCGCACCATCCTGCAGGTCTCCCGCCAACAGCTTGCGGGCGATGGGATCGATCAGCTCCTTCTGGATCACGCGCTTCAGCGGACGCGCGCCATAGACCGGATCGTAGCCCTTCTCGCCTAGCCAGTGCAGGGCGCCGGGATCGAGCGAGATGGCCATGCGCCGGTCGCCGAGCAGCTTCTCCACCCGCCGCAGCTGGATCGAGACGATGCTGTCCATCTGCGCCCGGCCGAGCCGCTGGAACAGGATGATCTCGTCGATCCGGTTCAGGAACTCCGGCCGGAAGTGACGGCGCACGCTGTCCATCACCAGCGGGCGCGCGGTTTCGACATCCGCATCGTCTGGCAGGTTGGCCAGGGCCTCCGAGCCGAGGTTCGAGGTCATCACGATCAGGGTGTTCCTAAAATCGACCGTGCGCCCCTGCCCGTCCGTCAGCCGCCCGTCGTCGAGCACCTGCAGCAGCACGTTGAACACGTCCGGGTGCGCCTTCTCCACCTCGTCGAACAGCACGACCTGATAGGGCCTGCGCCGCACCGCCTCGGTCAGGGCCCCGCCCTCGTCGTAGCCGACATAGCCCGGAGGCGCGCCGATCATGCGCGAGGTGGAGTGCTTCTCCATGTACTCGCTCATGTCCAGGCGGGTGACGGCGGACTCGTCGTCGAACAGGAACTCGGCCAGCGCCTTGGTCAGCTCGGTCTTGCCGACGCCCGTTGGGCCCAGGAACAGGAACGAGCCGATCGGCCGGTTCGGGTCCTGCAGTCCCGCCCGCGCGCGGCGCACGGCGTCGGAGACGGCGACCAGCGCCTCCTCCTGCCCGACCACGCGGCCGCGCAGCACGTCCTCCATGCGCAGCAGCTTGTCGCGCTCGCCCTCCAGCATCCGCTCCACCTTCACGCCGGTCCAGCGCGAAACCACCTGGGCGATCTGCTCGGCGTCCACGACCTCGGGCGCCAACTGATCCTGCGGCTTCTCCGCCCCCTCC
>CAXTRP010000073.1:0-10149 GCA_964246615.1 uncultured Caulobacteraceae bacterium
GGCCGGCTCACATCTTGTATCGCAGACGGACGCCAGCGAACGGGATGGTGTCGAGGACGCCTCCGCCCGCGTGACTTGACGCGATAATCGAGACATCCTGCGTGCAGTTCCTGCATTCCACGGCGAACTGGAAGTGTGAGCCATAGGGTTGGTAAACGAGCTGAGCGTTGAATTGCACCACGGGCTCGATGGTGATCGATGACGCGGTGATCGTCGGGTCGTACGGCGGCAGATATTGCAAATCACCCGAGAGCGTGGTCGACCCATGGATCGCAGACCAGTCGTGGGCCCAAGACAGTCCACCAGAGAGAGACGCGGGAGGTGTCTGCGAAAGATGACTGCCGATGACGAACCCGGACTGGGCAACGGCGCCGGAACTCAGTTTCGTGTATCGGCTATCCTGGAGCCCCAGGTTCAGGGTCCCGGTCAGTCCCCGCAGGAGCACGAATTGGGACTCGAGCTCAAGTCCTTCGTCGTAGGCGTCACCCGCATTGCCGGTGACGTAGACCTGAGTGCCGTTCGGTTGCGCATAGGCCGTATTGATCTGTAGGCCGCGATAATTTGCCCAAAACAGTGTGGCGTTCAAGCGGAGTCGACGGTCGAAGAACTCCGTCCTCGCCCCGAGCTCATAAGAATCAACTTTCTCGTCGCGGAAGTCGTCGAAGCCCGCGGCGGATGTTGATCGACCGGACCATCCGCCGGATACGAAGCCATTCGTATAAGAGGCGTATGTCATGATCTTCGGTGTCACCTGATACTGCAGGCTGGCCTTCGGTGTTCCCCTATACGCTCCAAAATCCGGGTCGCCCGAGATCTGCGCCGTGGTGTAGCTCTTGTATAGGGGCGTATGGGAGTCGAAGTCGATCCCGACGCGTTTTAGATCGTAGGTATAGCGGTATCCTGTCGTTAGCGTCAGCTTGTCCGTAATCAGCGTGTCGATCTGGATGTATCCCGCATAACTCGTCGTGCTGTTGCGAAGGAACGCGGAGTCAAGGTCGGTCGGGACGTTGAAGCCGAGTTTTGGATAATCATAGATCGTGTCGATCCGGCTCTTGTCATCCTCATGGAAGAAGAAGACGCCGCTGACATAGCGGATCCTGCCGGAGAAGGCGTCTCCGGTCGCCTTGATTTCCTGCGAAAACTGTTTGAAGTCAGAATTGTTGGCTAAGTCATAAAGGTTTAGGCCTGCAGCCGCCGTTCCGGGACCGCGGCCAGCGAAGTCGAGCGAATAGTCCTCTCCAGTGTATCTAAGACCAGTGATGAAGTTCAGCACGGTATGGTCGGCCACGTTCCAACGGACGTTTGAAGTTATGCCCCCGTTGATCGCCACAGCAGCCGAACAGTGATTTTTCGCCCAAATGATGGCGTCATGGCTGGATCCTGTCTCACAATCTTCGAGGGTCGTGTCGATAAGCTGGAAGTTGTCAAAGGCGGTGCCTTTTTCATTGTTCGCGTTCGGCACGATGACGCGGGCTGGAACATTCTGCTGGCCCAGGGCGCCGTAAGCGCTGCCGTCCTGGCGGGAGTAGTCGACCGAGGCGTTCCACTCCACCTTAGACACGGGATCAAAACGGATAGCGCCTCGAAAGCCGTAGCTATCCTCACCGTTATAATGATTGTTGTTGTAGACGCTTCTGAGATAGCCGTCCTCATGGAGGTCGTAGGCGTTAAAGCTGGTGAACAGATTGTTGGTGACCGGGGCATCGATCGTTCCTCGGACATCTAGATGGCTCCGCGAGCCCCCTTCAACCTGCGCGCTGAGACCGAAATCCGGGGTCGGCTTTTGCGTGGTGTAGAGGACGGCGCCCCCACTGACATTGCGCCCGAACAGCGTCCCTTGCGGACCACGAAGCACTTCCACTTGCGCCAGATCCAGAAAGTTTACGTTGGCGCCGCCGATGCGGCCGAGCGGTACCTCATCGACATACGTCACCACAGGCGAGTCGAACGTCTGCAGACCGTCAGGTGTGCCCAAGCCCCTGAAGTAGTAGTTGGCTTGACCCTGCTGACTGCCATTGTTAAAGGCGACCACGTTGGGGACAAATTCCAGCAGCTCGGTGGAGTTCTGGACGACACGCTGGTCGAGCGCGGTCGCGCTGAAGGCGCTCACGGCGAGAGGAACTTTTTGCAGGTTCTCCTCCCTTCGTTGCGCCGTAATGACGACCTCCTGGACCTGGCTCTGGTTCACCTGCGCGGCAGGAGGGGCCGCGATTAAATCCTGAGCATTGCCGGATGCGACGGGCAAGATCGCCGCTGCGACAATCCCACTGAGCGCAAACGCTATACGTCGCTTTGCCGTCATCACTTCCCCCCGGACTGCGAGATTGCTCATCATCCTCTGGTGAAACAATGCTGGAGGGAGGCGCGTTGTCATAAACTAATAATGTAGAGTTCCAGCTTATTACGCAGATGCGGAGTCGCAGGGCGAAGGGTCCGCTCGATCGGGAGGGTTCTGTGAGGTTGCGGCCCCACGAGGAGGGCGACGGCGCTGAGCTATCTCATTGAAGCCGGGTTGAACGACCCGGGAATGGCGGGTGGAACTAAGAAGATAGTGGGCGCTCCGGCTTGTAGCGCAAGCACATGCTCTACGCTCGAGACCAGTAAGATGCAACGGAAGGCGCCCCTCATGGAAGTGAGCGACACGGAGGTGCAACGGCTGCGAAACCGCCGCGCGGCGATGCTGGGCCGGAGCATCGCCGATCTTGGATTGTATCAGCCGACCCAGCTTGTGGACGGCGAAGCGTGTCACCTTCTGCGCGTCGCTGCCGCCAACGAGCGTCGCATCGCGCCCAAGGCGCTTGCGGCGGCTCAGGCCTACTCCGACGCCTGCGCTGGCATCGGCCTAGCCGTCTGGCGCGAGGGCGCGATGGAGCACGAGGCCTATCGCCCCGGCGCAGGGCCGCATACGCGCACCGAGTCTTTCTCGCTGAACAAGACCGTCACCGCCCTGATGGTCGGAGCGGCCATCGCCGACGGCCTGATCGCCTCAGTGGACGAGCCCGTCGGCCGCTATCTGGAGGACTGGCGAGGAGATCGGCGCGGCGACATCACCCTGCGCGAGCTTCTATCGATGTCGTCCGGGCTGCAGCCCTTTTCGATCGTCGACGGCGATATCGAGGCGCTGCGGCTTCTCGTGGGCGAGCAGGTGGAGGCGGCGGCTTTGGCCTCTCGCTTGCGCTCGTCCCCGGGCACCGTGTTTGAATACGACAACGCCAACTTTCAAGTCGCCGGGGCGGTGCTGCGCGCGGCCCTCGCGGGTCGGGAAAGTTACGCACACTACCTCGCCAGGCGGCTCTGGCGCCCTTTGGGAAATGGACCCGCGTTCCTCTGGGCCGAGGCGCAGGGAAGTGCGCCACGGTTCTCCTGCGGGCTGCAGGCCACCTTGAGGGATTGGCTGCAGGTCGGGCGGCTCATACTCGACCGCGGTTTCATGCAACGTCGGCCGCTGGTGCCCGCCGCCTGGATTTCGCAGATGACCACGCCGTCGCCAGCAAATCCGCAGTATGGCCTTGGACTGTGGCTGGGGCAGACGCACGAGCCCCGGCGCACCTATGCGTCGGTTAGCTCGCTGGTCGCCCTGCACGGCGAGCCCTTTTTGCCGCCGGACGTCATTTATCTCGACGGTTTCGGAGGCCAAAGGGTCTATGTCGTTGCGTCCCTGCAGCTCGTGATCGCGCGGACCGGCGAGGTGCGTGCGGATTTTGACGACGCCGTACTGGTCAATACATTGCGGCGTGGCCTCGATGTTTGATCCTGTCTCGGCTGCTCAGCTGGATTGGCTCCAGTAAGGGGCGCGAAGATCGGCCTTCACCAGCTTGCCGCCATCGTTGCGAGCGAGCACGTCGCGGAACTCCACGGCTGCGATTCTCTGGTGGCGGCCCAGCTTGGCGTTGGCCCAGTCGCGAAGCTCCTGCGCGCTGATGGCCCCGGCGGAGCTGGGCACCACCAAGGCCAGTGGCTTTTCGCCCCATTGAGGGTCCGGCACGCCGATCACGGCCGCATCGCGCACCTGGGGGTGGCCGCCTAGTATCTGCTCCAGGTCGATGGCGTAGATGTTTTGGCCGCCAGAGATGATCATGTCCTTCTTCCGGCCGACCAGCCGGATGACGCCGTCGCCTTCGATCCGACCGATATCACCGGATCGCAGGAACTGACGGCCGCTGTTCGGCTCGATCCACATGGCTTCGGCCGTACGCACCGGATCGTTGTAGTAACCCCGCATCAGCATCGGACTTCGTGCAACGATCTCGCCCGCGTGGCCGGCTGCAACCTCGCACCCGAGATCATCAATGACGCGGATATCGTTGCCGCGCATCGCCCGACCTGCAGTGTCGGAGTAGGCGGCCATATCGCAACCGCGGACAAAACTCGCGAACCCCTCGGTCATCCCGTACATCTCGGCGAAGGCGCCGCCGAAGCGGGCGATGGTGCGTTCCTTCAGAGCCGGGCTCATCGCCGAGCCGGTGGTGAACACCCCACGCAGGGATGCAAGGCTGGCGGCGGCGGCCGCCGGCTCGTCGAGTATTCGTTGGAACTGCGTAGGCACCATCAAGACGTGGCTGACCTGATGGGCGTCGACGTCCCTGACGAAAGCGACGGGATCAAATTTCGGGTGGATGATCGCTACCCCGCCTTCCAGCAAGGTGAAGATCAGGCTGGTCCACGACATGTTGGAACAGAGCGGCGTGGTCACGAGGGTGACCGTGTCGGCGTCCGCGCCCACCGCGGAGGTCATGATCGACCCGTAGGCGAGGCGGCTGCGATGGGTCAGCACGATCCCCTTCGGGCGGCCGGTGGTGCCGGACGAATACATGATCGCGAGCACGTCCTCCCCGTCGATCTCCGGCGGCGTGAAGGGGGCGGACCGCGGCGGAGGCGCAGCGTCGGCATCGATCAACGCCCGGCTGCCGACCGCCTTCAGGCGCGACAGGCGGCCTGCTTGGTCAGCGTCGGCGATCACGATGGTCGTCTCGGCGTCGTCGAGCATCGTCGTCAAAGCGTCGTCCGACACCGCTGTCGAGATCGCGACCACGGCTCCGCCGGCGCGGATGGCCCCGAACTGCCAGACAACCGCGTCCAGGGTGGTTCGGGCCAGCATCGCGACGCGCTGACCCGGCTGAAGTCCTCCCGCGCCCAGCGTCGCGGCAGCGTCGTCCACCGCCGCGGCGAAGCTGCGCCAGTCGAGCACCCGCTCGCCCTGGCGCAAGGCGGGGCGGTCGCCACGGATCCGGCCGTGCAGGGCGAACACATCGGGCAGCCAGAACTCGGTTGGCGCAAAGGCGGCCGCCGGTTGGTCACGGTTCATCTACGCACCTCTAAGTGGCTTGATCTTGGCGGAGGAACGGCGTCTGGCGAGGCGGAAGCCGAGGGGGATTGCGCCGCGTTGATCGTCGACGCATTGTACCGGCTGAACGGTTCATCGATCAGGCTGGCGAGCCGACGACGCAACGCCGAACGCGATCAGGCTGCTGCGTAGGACATAGGAGCCGTTTCCCTGGCCGCGAACCTGGTCCACGCGACGAGCTTGACGGCGTTTGAAGAGGAGCGCCAGGGTCGAAAGGTTCATCGGCAGAATAGTCGACGGGCATTGTCGCGCATGAGCTTCGCCTCGATCTCAGGCTGGAAATTCAAGATTTTCACGCCTTGCACCGCCGCGACCGGGTCGACGACCGGCCAGCCAGACCCGAACAAAACCTTGTCGCGCCCATCACCCTCCGCGTAGCGGACCAAGGCTTCGGGCCAGTAGCGGGCAGGGTAGGCGTCCGCTCCAATGAAGACGTTGTCGTGCTTGTCGGCTAGGGAGATCATCTCCTCCGCCCAAGGCGTGCCGATGTGCATGCCGATGAGATGAAGTTCAGGGAAGTCAATCGCCACCTGATCAAGCACTAGCGGCCGCCCCAATGATGGAAGACGGGAGGCGTCATCATAAACCATGTTCTGACCGACCTGGAGCATGATCGGCACGTCCAGTTCGCAGCACTTGGCGTAGATCGGATAGAGCTTTGCGGCGCTGGGAGAAAGCCGGGAGCGGTGCGGATACCAGTGGGCGCCGACAAAGCCGTACTTCCTGACGGCCCGCTCTAGGTCCGCCACCTGACGCATTCCGCGGTGCGGATCGATCCCGGCGAGCCCAGAGAACCTCTCCGGATAGCTGGCGCAAATCTCCGCCACATGCTCGTAAGGAACCTCGAACGCGCTCAAGTCCCGGGCGTCGCCGGACCGCACGGCGACAAGCAGGGACCGCTCGATGCCTACGGCGTCCATCTTGGCGAGGTAGCGCTGGATCGAAACACCGGCCCGGTCCGCTTCGGCCATGTTGGTCTTAGCGAGAAAGCTTGGATCTAGGCCGGTCCACCCTGCCGTGAGCGCCTCGGGCGTGAACAGGTTGACCACGATGTCGATATGACCGATCAATCCATCAACCCCTTAGTAAGCTCGACGCTTGTTGCGCAGCAAAAGCCGCTGCCGGAGGTATCAACGAAGCTTTTTTCTGGAGGCGGGTGACGGTTTCTTCCCGCCCTGGCCGGCGCATCCGGCTTCAGCCATCGAGCGGCGACCGGTCTGGCGACGATCCCGTGTCTGGTTCCGTCTCCCTCTTCGCGCGCGGCGCATCGCGCAGAGCCACCACCTTGGCGGCGTCCCGGGCGAAGCTCGCCTGCGCCTTCGGGCTCAGCCGGTCGTTGGTCCACACCGGGAGACATTCGACCCTGATGTCCACCGCCCGGACGCCTGGGATCGCCATCAGCGCCGTATGCACGGCGTTCGTGATGCGAAACTCGAACAGGCATGTCGGATCGGTGAAGGTCAACGAGACCTCCGCGCAGCCGTTCACGTCCACGGCGACACTGTTGACAATTCCCATGTCGAGGATGGACAGCCCCTTTCCCGCCAGGCACATGCAAGGGTCATCGATGGCGCCAAGCGCGGCCTGAACGGACCGCTCGATGTCTGGAGCGCGGTCAGCCATCAGGCTGCTCCGCGTATCGCCGTCCATGGCGGGCGCAGCCCGTGCTTGGCCTTAAATCGGGAAAAGCGATCATCGGCGATCTTCGCCTTGCGCTCCGCAATGTCTATGCCGTGTATCCGGGCGAAGTTGTTGCCCATGATCCCGTCCTTGTCGGCCTGGGTCAAGACGAAGCCGCCGTCGCCGCCGCTCGGCGGCGCGTAACGATCAAAGCCCTCGATCAACCATCTAGGATGCGGGTTCGTAGCGGCCGAGGAGTACATCAGCCGGTCAGACCCCACGCCGGTCATGAACATGTACATGAAGGTGTCGAAGCGCGGCGGGTCAATCACCGGCCACAGCATCGGACCTTCCAGCACCGCCGTGACGTTTGGATACTCCCTCATCAGCAGGATAGTGTTCTCGGACAGCACCCAGCCGGCGTGGACCAAGTGGAAGGTGATGTCGGGATAGCGTCTGGCTGCCGCGGCGATGTCGTTGACCCCGTAGTACTGCTTCTTTGTGAGCGTGAGCGCGTCATACTCGAGGAGCTTGTGCACCGCGATGTGGCGCACGCCGCAGGCGCGTAGATGATCGAAGACGGGGAAGGCGATCTGCGTGTCGTCCATGAACCATTCGGAGGTCTGGCCGGTCGCTTGGTTTGTGCCCGTAGGATAGACCTTGATCCCATCAGCCCCCTGGGCCAGCACTTCGTTGGCCAGGGCCAAGATCTTCTCGCGCGGCTCGCCGAGATCCAGCGCCGCATACCAGATGATCCGATCCGGGTAGTGCTTCTTCAGGTACGCGCCTTTCCAATTGGCAACCAAGCCGTCCTTCGCGCTTTCGAACAGCGGAACCGAGTGCATGCAGATGATATCGGTCGAACTTTCGAGAAGCATGGTCTCGATGAACTCGTCTGGCTGCCAGTCATGAGCCCACTGAGACTCGGTAAGCCGATGCTCAGGCGGATTGCAAATGACGTGGTAGCTGTAGGCGCCGTTGACGGTGCTCAACCGGTTCAATCGGTTTTCAGGCGTTTGGTTATAAGGATGCGCCACCGCGTCGATGATCAAGCGATCGGGTCTATCGCGCTCCCGTTGCGTCAGCTCTAACCGCTCGTTCACGATCTCGCCGGAGGGTCCGGGCAGCGACCCGAGCGGACCAGACGCCGACGTGGCGGCGAGCACGGAGCGCGGGCCGGAGGTGATCTGCAAACGGGGCATGAGGACACCTTCTTCCACAGATCAAGCTCGCGAACTCCATCGCATGTAGGCTTAAGATAGTTGTTGATGGGGTCGTGCGCATTGAAGTAGGCGAGATTGTACGCTTGAACTTCGGATATGCGGAGCTGGTCGCGTGTCGTTCATGGCCCGTGCCCGTGACGTCCAGCGTGACCCCAGCTACCGACGCCGCGCCCGTTGCGCCCGGCGCGCCCTTTCCGGTCCGGATGCGTAAGCTTTCGGTGATCAGACTGAGAGATTATAAAGATACTTGCTGGCGGTCCTGACCACGAAGGCTTCCCGCTTGGCCAGATCGCCTAAGGGCACGACTACACTAAGAAGCAGTTCCTCCGAGTTGCGCCCATCGTCCAGGCGGAAGCACACCGTTCCGATGCCGGGAAACAACGGTGCTGGACCGCTGGCGTAGTTTCGGTCGCATGCGGATTTAATGCGACCGAATATCTCGCTCCGGCTTACGGTGTGTTGCCGGCCAAATCGTTGGTTGTGAGCGTCGATTAGATCTATGACTCGAGCTTCACTCATCCTTGAGAGGAGGGCAATCCCATTTACCGTTCTCAACATGGGAATAGTTGAGCCGGCGTGAAGCTGTGTCACACCTTGGGTGAAATTCCATCGGATGAACAGGCCCGACCGGTGGCTTACGGCTACGGGAAAGCCCCACTCTCTGTATATACGTCGAGCGGAGTCGATCGCCGATTGCTCAAGGGGATTTTCGACCCTTAGCCAATCGCCTAAAGACTTCACCTGTTCTGTAGGAAGGTAAGACCTGTCGGCCGATTCGACGCTGAGATAGCCCTGGTTCACCAGGGTTGACAGGAGTTCGACGCAACTCGACAGCGGTACGCAGATTCGCTTTGCTATCTCCGCGGCTCGAAGCGGCCGCTTGGCCTCGGTAAAGTACATGAGGATCTGGAGCGCCCGCCCAGCGGACTTCACGTTCTGCGATGCCATGCGAGACCTCTATGCTCCTCACGGGATAGGACGAAGCTAAGCTACGATTTACGTTGTCCCTGCCGCATGGAGGCGAGGAGGCCCGCTGAAACAGATGGGTTCAACCGAGGTCGGAGCGCCTGCATGGCTCGGGGCCTCCGTTGAGACTCGCCTAGCTTGACGGGTGCATCAACCATCGGCGCAGGATCATCCGGCCTATATCACGACCTAGCCGCCCTGACCTGAACGGCCATGTCGTTCCTGGGCACAAACACTCGTCGCCTCGCGACGCTCTCGGACATCCTCTTAACCTCCGCAAGCCTCGCAGCGTCGCTGGAATGCAGAAGATAAGAGGTAGCCGAGAACCCCTTCCATGAATAGTCCGTTCGTTACAAACTAGTCGCATATGCCAGTTGAGGACGGCAGGCTCCCCCGCGGCGGCAGCGGCAAGGTGGGCGGGGACTGAGCTGCGCGCAGGTGGCTAGGCGCCCAGGCAGACTGGACGTCGGCCATCGGCCATACGCCCTTGGATTGATCAGTGCGTGCTCGCCGGGGGGGTCTTGGGCCTTGTAGCCGAACCCGCTTGGATCGCAGAGAGCGACGCCAGACCCGGTGCCCGTCAGTAGGTGGCGCCTGTCTGAACCTTTTCCTGTGTCGGTATGGGCCAGAGCGGACAGGGGCCGAGCAGTAGAAGGAGCCTGCCGCCGTAAGCAAGAGCAGAGCAGAAACCGAAAGCCCGGGTCCATACCAACCCGTCACATCGAAGACGAACGCAAGTACCACAGCGCTCACGCTTGCGCCGAGGAAGACCAGGCTGGACGCTATGCCTAGAAGCGCCCCATAGTGGCGGAGGCCAAAGTACTGGCCGACGAGACAAGGCAGCAGATCACCATCCGCCTCTCCAGCTCCGATACGCACCACCGTAATAGCGGCTGACGCCAAGCTGACATAGGCCTGGACTAAACACCTAATAAGATGTCTGCTAGAGCCGATTTCGCTCAGGTAGCATCGTAGCCGGCGTTAGCGATGTAGTTG
>CAXTRP010000074.1:0-6491 GCA_964246615.1 uncultured Caulobacteraceae bacterium
CGATCACCAACGACGCTCTAGATCTCGCGGGCATCCTGGGCGCCGGCGGAGCCTTCAAGGAGGTGGCGGCGGCCGACAAGGCGCTGGGGAAGGTTGGGGTCTCGACGTGGGAGGCGGCCTCGGGAAAGGCGTTCAGCCGTCCCATGAGGCGTCGCATCACCGAAGCCATGGCTCTCCAGGGCGCAAACAGAGTCGCCGCCGCGCGCATCACCCTTATCGTACGATTGAAACTCATTGACGCCTTCGCCGCCGCGTATGGCGTCAGTGTGAGTTCCTACACCGGCGGTATTCACGACATTGCAGTCCTCATTGTTCACCCAGACGGTTCATGAAGTCGAACGCCCGACCATACGACGACCTGAAGCGTCATGTTCCAACGAACCTCGCGTTAGGTGCAGCGCTGATCTCCGCCGCCATGCCGGTTCTGGGAGCGACCTTCATCCTCGTTCCGCACGGCCATCTCGCCGCTCGAAGTTCTCCTCTGTACTGGCTGTTAATGGCTCCGCTCGCCTTTTGGGCCTGGGGTGCGATCTCCTTCGATCCATGGGCGATCCGGCTGCTAACGCCCCTGCTCATTGTGGCGCCTTTGCTCGCGGCGACTTTGGCCATTGTGTCGAGCCCGTCCCATGATGACGCCGTGGCGCTGTGGAGCCTCACCATAGCTTCTGTGGTCATGTCTATTCTGGGTGGGGCTGCGCTTAGCCGAAGTCCTTTGCGGCCGCTCAACAGACGACCAAACCGATAACCAGCGGTAAGCCGCTATCTTGCGCCGTATTTGTTTCAATATCGTACGGCTGAACCGCAGTTTACCAACTGGCGGACGGATTTCTCTCCGTGACCTTCACGGTTGGCCGAACACGCGCGCGAACACCGTGTCGACGTGCTTGAAGTGGTAGGCGTTGTCGAACAGCTCGGCGAGCTGCTCGGGTGAGAGCACGGCGTTGACCTCCGGGTCGGCGTTGAGGAAGTCAAGGAACCGGCCTTCGCCCCGCCAGACCTTCATCGCGTTGCGCTGGACGGCGGCGTAGGCGCCCTCGCGCGACACGCCCTTCTGGGTCAGGGCCAGCAGCACGCGCTGGGAATGGACCAGGCCGCCCAGGTGATCGAGGTTGCGTTGCATGTTCTTCGGATAGATCTGTAGCCGCTCCATCACTCCGGCCAGGCGGCGCAGCGCGAAGTCGAGGTGGACGGTGGCGTCCGGGCCGATGCCGCGCTCCACCGACGAGTGGCTGATATCGCGCTCGTGCCACAGCGCCACGTCCTCCAGCGCCGGCGTCACCGCCGAGCGCACCAGCCGCGCGAGCCCCGTGAGGTTCTCGGTCAGCACGGGATTGCGCTTGTGCGGCATGGCGGAGGAGCCCTTCTGGCCGGGATCGAAGGCCTCCTCCGCTTCAAGCACCTCGGTGCGCTGCAGGTGGCGGATCTCCACCGCTAGCCGCTCCACCGAGGAGGCGACGACGCCGAGCGTGGCGAAGAAGGCGGCGTGGCGGTCGCGCGGGATCACCTGGGTGGACACGGGCTCCACCTCCAGCCCCATCTTGGCGGCGACGTAGGCCTCGACCCGCGGGTCGACGTTGGCGAAGGTGCCGACCGCGCCCGAAATGGCGCAGGTGGCGATCTCGGCCCGGGCCTCCACCAGCCGGCGGCGCGCGCGCACGAACTCGGCGTAATGGCCTGCGAGCTTCAGCCCGAAGGTGGTGGGCTCGGCGTGGATGCCGTGGCTGCGGCCGAGCGTGGGGGTGAACTTGTGCTCGATCGCGCGCCGCTTCAGCGCCGCCAGCACGAGGTCCACGTCCTCGATCAGCAGGTCGGCGGAGCGGGCGAGCTGGACCGACAGGCAGGTGTCCAACACGTCTGACGATGTCATGCCCTGGTGCAGGAAGCGCGCCTCCTCGCCCACGATCTCGGCCACGTGGGTCAGGAAGGCGATGACGTCGTGCTTGGTGGTGCGCTCGATCTCGTCGATGCGGTCGGCGTCGAACACGGCGTCCCGCCCCTTGGCCCAGATCGCCTCGGCGGCCGAGCGTGGGATGGTCCCGAGTTCGGCCATGGCGGAGGCGGCGTGCGCCTCAATCTCGAACCAGATGCGATAGCGGGTCTGCGGCGACCAGATGTCTGCGGCGACGGGGCGGGAGTAGCGCGGGATCATGGGGGAGGCGATGGGCAGGGGCGGGGGGCCTGTCAAGCTGACCGTCGCATAGCCGCCGCTTCCACCCCCTTTCAGGCCGCTGGATGATCATTATCATGCACCGAACGACGTCGGGTTCAGGTGCTGCGCCTGCCGGTGGCGCTCGGCGTTCGGGAAGAGGGCGCACGTGATCGTGAGGACGATGGCGCCGGGCTGCACCGTCGTGGCCCCGAGCAGGGCCATGACGACGTGGCTATCAACGATTCGGAACGGATCGATCTTCTTGGCCGCAAGCAGTCCCGGCTGAGCGGATCAAGCGCTGGCGGCTGATCCCGATGAGCAGCTTCAGACCGCCGTGTCCGTGTTCAGTGAGCGCGCCAGATCGAGCAGCTTGCGCCTGGGGCGCTCGCCGAGTTGGGCGTAGGCGCGGATGAGGTCCTGGGTCTCCTTGCCGGCGAGGAGGTCAGGCGTGCGGCTCTCGCCCTTGCCGTCGCGTTCGCGGCGCATCGGTGTTTCGGTCAGGCCGTCATAGAAGTAGTTGACCGGCACCTCCAGCACCTGCGCGAGCTGCCAGAGGCGGGCGGCGGAGATGCGGTTGGCGCCGCACTCGTACTTCTGGATCTGCTGAAAGCGGATGCCGACACCTTCTGCGACCTGCTGTTGAGTCAAGCCGAGCAGGCGACGGCGGCGGCGCAGCCGCTTTCCCAGGTGAAGGTCGATGTCGTCGCCCACGGCGGCCCTCGCAACGCTCGATGTCCCAACCTGGGACGGTCGCACGTGTCAGGGGCAAGGGGCGTGCCGCACGCCCTCCACCGGGAAACCGCATCCCGGCGGCGCGACGCCGCCGGGAGAGGTCTGGTCGGCTCAGTGAGGGCCGATACCGCCGGGGGACGGCGCGCTCGATCCCGGCGCAGAGGGGCTGGCGCCGGACGATACGGAACCGGGCAGGCCGCCGACGCCGCGCGTCGACCCAAAGCCCGTGGCGCTGTTGATGCTGTTGGGGCCGCTGGCGGCGGAGGGCGAGCCCGCCGCGTTCGGGATACCCGTGCCGCTATTGGGGCCGAGGCTGGACGACGGACCCGTCGTTGAAGCCTGCGACGGATTGGAGCTGGCCGTGTTGGCGCCGACCGGCGAAGTCGGCGAGCCTTGGCCGCCCATGCCGGTCGAGCCGATGCCCTGGGTCTGGGCCAGCGCGGCCGAGGTGCTCAGCGCCAGGACGGCGCCGGCGATCAGGATGGTCTTCATGCTACTCTCCACTGCAAAAGGGCGATCCCGGCGTCAGGCCGAGGATCGCTGTCTCGCAGAGGTTAACAGGCGATCCGGCGGGTAGGTTGCGCCAACGCCTTCCCCCGGCTCGCGCGTTGCGAGCGTGCAGCGTCAGTCCGCGCGAACCTTCTTCTTGCGGAAGGAGGGGTTCAGCACCTGCTTGCGGAGCCGGATAGCCTTGGGGGTGACCTCCACCAGCTCGTCCTCATCGATGTAGGCGATGGCCTGTTCCAGGCTCATCTTGCGGGGCGGCGTCAGGCGGATGGCCTCGTCCTTGCCGCTGGCGCGCACATTGGTGAGCTGCTTGGCCTTCATCGGGTTGACGTCCATGTCGTCGGCCCGGGCGTTCTCGCCGATGATCATGCCCTGGTAGGTCTTCTCGTTGGCGCCCACGAACATGACGCCTCGCTCCTCCAGGTTCCAGAGGGCGTAGGAGGCCGTCTCACCGTCGGAGTTGGAGACCAGAACACCCTTGGCGCGACCCTCGATCGCGCCCTTGTGCGGCTCGTAGTGGGAGAAGACGCGGTTCAGCACGCCTGAGCCCCGGGTGTCGGTCAGGAACTCCCCCTGATAGCCGATCAGCGAGCGGGAGGGACTCTCCAGGGTGATGCGGGTCTTGCCGGAGCCGGATGGGCGCATGTCCTTCAGGTCGGCCTTGCGGGCGGAAAGCTTCTCGATGACGACGCCGGAGAACTCGTCGTCCACGTCGATCACGACTTCCTCGATGGGCTCAAGCCGCTCTCCGCTCTCCTCGTCGGTGCGGTAGACCACCCGCGGACGCGAGATGGACACCTCGAAGCCCTCCCGGCGCATGTTCTCGATGAGGACGCCGAGTTGCAGTTCGCCGCGGCCGGAGACCTCGAAGGCGTCCTTCTCGGCGGTCTCGGCCACCTTGATGGCCACGTTGGACTCCGCCTCCTTCAACAGGCGGTCGCGAATGACGCGCGACTGCACCTTGGAGCCGTCCTTCCCGGCCAGCGGCGAGTCGTTGACGGTGACGGTCATGGAGATGGTGGGCGGGTCGATGGGCTGGGCGGGCAGAGCCTCGTTCAGCGACAGATCGCAAAGCGTATCGGCCACGGTGGCCTTCGACAGGCCGGCCACCGCTACGATGTCGCCGGCCTCGGCCACCTCGATCGGCTGGCGCTTCAGGCCGCGGAAGGCGAGGATCTTGGTGATGCGGCCGCGCTCGATCTCGCCGCCGTTGCGATCCAGGGCCTTGATGGCCATGCCAGGGGTGAGCTTGCCGGCTTCCACCCGGCCGGTGAGCAGGCGCCCCAGGAAGGGATCGCTCTCGATCAGCACCGCGAGCACCTGTCCGGGCTCGTCCACGCGCGAAACCGCCTTGGGCTCGGGCACGTGGCGCACGATCAGGTCGTAGAGCGGGGCCAGGCTGTCCTGCGGGTCCTTCATGTCCAGCTTCGCCCAGCCCTGCTTGCCCGAGGCGTAGACGTGGGGGAAGTCGAGCTGCTCGTCGGTGGCGCCGATGCTGGCGAAAAGGTCGAAGGTCTCGTTCAGCACCCGATCGGGATCGGCGTGCGGCCGGTCGATCTTGTTCAGCACCAGGATGGGGCGGAGCCCCAGCTTCAGCGCCTTGCCGAGCACGAACTTGGTCTGGGGCATGACGCCCTCTTCGGCGTCCACCAGCAGCAGGCAGCCGTCGACCATGCCGAGGATCCGCTCCACCTCGCCGCCGAAATCGGCGTGGCCGGGGGTGTCGATGATGTTGATCCGGGTTTCGCCGGCCTCGCCGTGCCACAGCACGCTGGTGGCCTTGGCGAGGATGGTGATGCCGCGCTCGCGCTCCTGGTCGTTGGAGTCCATGGCGCGCTCCACCGTCGCCTCGTTGGCTCGGAACACGCCGGACTGGGCCAGCAACTGGTCCACCAGCGTGGTCTTGCCGTGGTCGACGTGGGCGATGATGGCGATGTTGCGTAGCGACATGGGAAACGTGCGTCCGGGTGGGCGCGCTCAGTGAGGGCTGATGCGGGCGGGGGGTGCGACCAGCTTTTACGCAACTGCGAAGGCTTGCGCCAGCGCTGTGCGGCCGCAGCAAATATGTAGGATGCAGGCGCGGTGATTGTAGAGGGTGCGGCGTCTGGCAGGATGGGAAGACGAACGGTGCGCTGCTCCCCACGGCCGCACTTTCGGGGGCCGGCGATTGCGCCTAAGGTCTCCAACCCCTCCTCACGGCCGGATCACGCTTTCTGATGTCGACGCCGCTGCGTCATTACCTGGACTTCGAACGCCCCGTGGCGGAGATCGAGGCGAGGCTGGACGAGCTGTCCACGCTGTCGGCTACCCACGAGCCGGGCCTGTTCGACGTCGAGATCACCGCCCTGCACGGCCGCGCGGACCGCTTCCGCCGGGATGTCTACGGCCGCCTCGATCCCTGGCAGAAGACCCAGGTCGCGCGCCATCCCGACCGGCCGCATTTCACCGACTACCTGGCTGGGCTGATCGAGGACTTCGTGGAACTGCGGGGCGACCGCGTCTACGGGGACGACCAGGCGGTGGTGGGCGGCTTGGGGCGTTTCCGCGGTGCGCCGGTCGTGGTCATGGGCCACGAGAAGGGACGCGACACCGAAACCCGGCTGAAGCACAACTTCGGCATGGCGCGCCCTGAGGGCTACCGCAAGGCGGTGCGCCTGATGGACATGGCGGAGCGGTTCGGCCTGCCGGTGCTGAGCTTCGTGGACACCGCGGGAGCCTATCCGGGCGTGGGCGCCGAGGAGCGGGGGCAGGGCGAGGCCATCGCCCGCTCCACGGAACGCGGGCTGACGCTCGGCGTCCCCATGGTGTCCACGATCACCGGCGAAGGCGGGTCCGGCGGCGCCCTCGCGCTCGCCGGCGCCAACACTCTGCTGATCCTGGAGCACTCCATCTATTCGGTGATCTCACCGGAGGCGGGCAGCTCCATCCTGTTCCGCGATCGTGCGCAGGCGGCGCATATGGCCCGATCTATGAAGATCACCGCCCAGGACCTGATCGGCCTGAAGATCGTGGATCAGATCATCCCTGAGCCCTGCGGGGGCGCCCATGCCGATCCCGCCGCCACCCTGCGCTCGGTGGGCGATGCGGTCGAGGCGGCGCTGAA
>CAXTRP010000074.1:6501-10122 GCA_964246615.1 uncultured Caulobacteraceae bacterium
GAAGGCGCTGTCCAGCCTGTCGCCGACAGCGCTGCGGCGGCAGCGGGCGGAGCGTTTCTACGCCATCGGCCGCAGCTTCGGCTAAGCGGAGTCAGAAGGGGATGCGGGTTCCGTCATAGGCGTAGAAGCCGCCGCTGTCTTTCGGCGTCAGGCTGTCGACGACCTTGAGCAGGCGTTCGGCGGAGTCCTCGGGCGTCAGCAGTCTGTCCGCCGACACGTTGCGCTGGAAGGGTCGGCTGAGCGCTGTGTCCACGGTGCCGGGATGCAAGGCGACGCAGACCGCCAACGGCCGGGTGCGGGCCACCTCGACCGCCAGACATCTTACCAGCATGTTCAGCGCCGCCTTCGACGCCCGGTAGCCGTACCAACCGCCCAGCCGGTTGTCCTCGATGCTGCCGACCCGCGCAGACAGCACCGCGAACACCGCACGCCGATCCCTAGGCAGGCGCGGCAGCACGTGCTTGGCCACGATGGCTGGACCGATGGCGTTGACCTGGAAGCTGGTGGCTAGCGTTGTCGGATCGAGCGCGGCGAAGCTGCGTTCCGGCGCCGTTCCTTCGCCGAGCAGCCGGCCCGTCGCCACGATCGCCAGGTCGATCTCGCCAGCCGCTCTGCTCACGGCCGCTTCGACACTGGTTTCGACGGTTATGTCAACTTCTATACCCTGTGCGCCTGCATCTGCCGCGGAGCCGGATCGAGATAGGGCGAAGACCCGGGCATAACCGCCGCGCTGTACGATCGTCTCGACCAACGCCCCGCCCAGACCGCCAGTGCTGCCAAACACCAGGGCCGTTCTGAATAGCGGGGCGGAAACGCGTACATCATCCATGCCGGCTCAACGCGCGGATGGAGCTTCGGGTCAAGGTTTCCGGACGGGTGGCCTGCAGCCTAGAGGTTTGACGCTTTCGTCAGCAAGGATGCTGATTTTGTCGGATGTGCTACAAATGACTTAGCATCAGCTTTCAGCTGTGCTAGCCTCAGCGTTGGAGGTTCGCCGTCAGAGCAAACCCCGAAGAGGAGACGACGCAGATGATTTCGGCTCTGAGCCTCGCAGGCGCTGTCAGCGCGGTGGCGGCGATCGCCATCCCGGTGACCCACATGCTGGTCTATGGGACGTTCAGCTTCTTCGGCATTTGAGACCCGACGAAAACGGCTTCGGATCAGGTCTTCAGCCCGGCTGCGTAGCGCCTCCAGTTGGCGACGTAGTGCGCCGCCCCGGCTGAAAGCTGGGCGCGGCTTTCCGCATCAAGCGTGCGGACGACCCGGCCCGGCGCGCCCAGAACCATGGATCCGTCCGGGATCTCCTTGCCTTCACCGATCAGCGCCTTCGCGCCGACAAGACAGCCCCGGCCGATCTTCGCCCCATTGAGCACCACTGCGCCGATTCCGATCAGGCTGCCGTCGCCCACCTCGCAGCCGTGCAGCATAGCCAGATGGCCGATGGTGACATCGCGCCCGACGGTCAGCGGCGATCCCACGTCGGTATGCAGGACCGCGCCGTCCTGGACGTTGCTGTTCTCGCCGATGACGATCGGCTCGTTGTCGCCCCGCAGCACCGCGTTGAACCAGACGCTGGCGTTTCTGTGCAGCACCACGCGACCGATCACCGTAGCGTTGGGCGCGATCCAGAAGGCGCCGTCCGCGGGCGTTTCGACCCGAACGCCGTCCAGGGCATAGACGCTCAAGCGCCCGCCCCGAACGGATTGTCGGTCAACGCCTGCGACACCTCCCAGAGACGCGCGCCGGCGGCTGGATCGGCGGCGCGGTCGGATATCTTGGCGGGGCCGGCCGGTCCCTTGATCTCCAGGAACCCGGTAGGACCCCAGTAGCTGGCAGGACGCACGTCCGGCCGTGTCGCCGCCAGCAGCGTCGGCTCGGCGCCCTGCGCCGCAGTCTGGGAGAGGAACGACGCTATGCGCTGGCCAAGCTGCCCCACGGCCTTGTCCGAGCCGTCTGCCTTCATCAGGTTGGTGGTCGAGAAACCCGGATGTGCGGCGGTGCTGAGCAGGCCCCATCCATGCCGATCGCTGCGGCGCTGCAGCTCCATTGCGAACATCAGCATGGCGAGCTTGGACTGGCCGTAGGCGGCGAAAGGCTTGTAGCCTTGCTTGGATTGCAGGTTGTCGAAGTCGAGCTTGCCCGCCCGGTGCGCCAAGCTGGACAGCATCACCACCCTAGGAGCCGGCCGGCTCCGCAACGCCTCGATCAGGGAACCGGTGAGCACGAAGTGGCTGAGATAGTTCACTCCAAGCTGTGATTCGAACCCCTGGGCGGTCTCGCTCCTCGGCACGCCCATGATCCCCGCGTTGTTGATCAGGATGTCCACGCCGTGGACGGCTGCGCGCTGGGCCAGGCTGCGCACGGTGGCGAGGTCCTTCAACTCCACCGGCTCGAAGGTGATGTCGGCGTTGGGCAGTTCGCTGCGGATGCGCTTCAGCGCGGTCTCGCCCTTCTGCGGGTTGCGGCCGGCCAGCAGCACCTTGGCGCCATGGCGGGCCAGCTCCAGCGCGGTCTCGAGACCCAGGCCGTCGGTCGCTCCGGTCACAAGAGCGACGCGACCGCGAAGGTCCGGCATGTCAGCGGGTGTCCAGGTCATGGAAGTCCTCGTCGCTCAACCCGCCGCGGTGCTTCCAGCGAGGATGCTGAGCGTCTGTTGCTCTATTTCGCCTAGTTCCACCAGCGTTTCGGTAACCGCGGCCCGGGTCTTCTCCAGCTCCGCGATCCTGTGGCGGACCCGGGCGAGCAGTTGCCGGCGTTGCTCTACATGGGTGGGGTCGTGATCGTAGAGGTCCAGGAACTGCTTGATGTCGCGCAGCGAGAAGCCGAGCCGCTTGCCGCGCAAGATCAACTGCATGCGCGCCAACTCACGTTTGGTGTAGACCCGGGTGGAGCCTGCCCGGGGCGGCGAGATCAAGCCCTTGTCCTCGTAGAAGCGGATGGCGCGGGCGGTGACGCCGAGCTGAAGGGCGAGCTCGGTAATGGTGAGCGGACGAACGCCTGGGGCTTCATCAGCCTGCGCCGTCACCATGGACCGTCCTTCATCGACTCGATCAGCCGCTGATCGTGCGCGCGCCGCGGGCGGTCTGCAACCGTCAGCCTGCCGCCAGCGTGGCTGCGCGTTTCTGGGCCTCTTCGGCGACCAGCTCCTTCTTGGACAGTTTGCCGATCATCGTGCGGGGCAGGTCGGCGCGGATCTCGATTTCACGCGGCATCTCCAGCTTGTTCAGGTGATCGACGAGGAAGGCCTTCAACGTCTGCGGCGTGGCGTCCTGGCCTTGCTTCAGGACCACGAAGGCCTTGGGCGCCTCGCCGCGATAGTCGTCCGGCACGCCGATCACCGTGACCGCATCCACGGCGGGATGCTGGTAGAGCGCCTCCTCTATGACCCGGGGATAGATGTTGTAGCCCCCGGCCAGGATCAGGTCCTTCTTGCGATCCACCAGGAACAGGAAACCGTCGTCATCCAGATAGCCCACATCGCCGGTCCGAAGCGCCCCATCGATGAACACCTCCTCGGTCTCCTTCGGCCTGTTCCAGTAGCCGGACATGACCTGTGGACCGCGGGCGCAGACTTCGCCACGCTCGCCTCGGGCCAGCAGTTTGCTCGGGTCCTCTGCGTCT
>CAXTRP010000075.1:0-5711 GCA_964246615.1 uncultured Caulobacteraceae bacterium
AGCTTGAATCACATCCCACAACGATAGGAAATCCTGTTTATGGGTCTGGAGCCTAGGGGTACAACGATGACCCAACTAGAACCTGTAGGACAGGTCAACGCCGGCTGTGAGCGGTTGATTGGTGACGATCTGGTTGAAGGCTGCGCTGGCGAGGTTTTCCGTGTAGAGACTTTCCAGCTCGGCATGCTTGTTGAACACGTTGTTGACGAACAGCGATGCGCTCCACGCGTCACGCGTTTTCAATCCTATCCGGATATTGGTAAGGTCGTATGCGGCCATGGGCACATACTGCCCGTAGGCGTTGTTGGGGTACGGGAAAGCCAGGGAGTAACGGCGGCCCGTAAAGGTGTTTTCCACTTGTGCCGTAAAGGTCAAATTGTTGTTCAGCGACCGGGTGTAGTTCAGGATCGCGGTGCCCGTCTCCGGTGCGACCTCCGGCAGAATGTTGAGCGGAGGGATGTCCCAATGCGGACCCCCGTCCAGCCGTTCATAGATGTAGCCGCCCGATAGCTGCAGGTTGAACCCCGCCCCAAGGTCGGCGCGAAGATCAACTTCGCCCCCATAGATGGTCGCGCTATTGCCGTTGATGTTCAGCGCGAAGTCGTCCGGATAGGCCTCGAGCTGGATGTTGCTCCAGTCTTCATAGTAGACGCTGGCGTTTACAGTCAGCCGCCGATTGAAGAACCGGGCCTTCTCACCGAGTTCATAGCTCCAGACAGAGTCGGGATTATAGGTGGTCGGGAAATGGTCGCCCGTGTAGTTCATCTTGATGAACGCCGATCCCCAAACCGGCCCTACGGTCGGATAGAGGGCGTTGCCGCCGCCGGGACGGAAGCCTTTCGCCACTGTCGCATAGCCCATCAGGTCGGGGCTGACCGTGTAGGACAGGGTGAATTTCGGCTCGAAGCTATCGGTGGTCAGATTGATCTTTCCGGTACAAGAAGCCATCGCGCTGCCAAGCGCCGACCCCCATCCGCTGATGCACGATGAGAATCGGTAGTCGGAATGGTTGACGCGGCCGCCCACCTCCAGCTTCAGCGCGTCCGTCAGCGCATAGGTCGCATCGCCGTAGGCCGCGTAGTTGGAGAGGGTCGTCGGCTCGTAGACGTCGAACCAGTTGGGCGTGTTCGCCGGCCGCGGCGTGAAGCCCGGGGCCAGGGAGCCAAGGTCCGTGAAAGAGGAGTAGTTCGGCGTCACGCCGGCGAAGGTCCACAGGGAATAGAAGTTGCTGTAGAAAAGCCCCCCGACCCAGTTGAACCGTCCCGAACCCTTGGAATTGAAGCGAAGCTCCTGGCTGAACTGGTGCGACGGGTCCCGTTCGACCCCGCTCTCCGGACCCGACCCGTTGGGGCCGTAGTAGCCCTCGCCGCTGTCATTCACACCCTCGGAGAAGTTCGTGGCGCCCGTGTCGGGATTGTTGAAAGCTTCGCTGGCCTCTTCCTTCTGCACCGATACGCGCGACCAGTAGGCGGTGGTCGATGTGACGTCGAACAGGGAATAGGCGTAGTTCACGCCAAGGCTGTAGATCTTGATCTCGTCGGTGAGCGGCTGAGCGATGTCAAAGACTTCATAGTGCGCAAGCCCGGCCCCGGGCGAGCTGTTGGTGGCGCTGGCGGCGTCGTAGGAGTCGGGATTGTTCTGCTTACTCGTCTCAAAAAAGAACGACGGCGTGATCGATAGATTAGGGGTCGGCCGCCACAAAACACTCGCGCGCACTGCATAGGTCTGATAGTCGTTGGAATCTGTATAGCGCTTCTGGACCGGAGCGCTGCCCACGTCGCCGCGTACCGTGCCGTTATCGGTCACCAGGGGGAAGGGGTTGGCGACGACCCGGTCGATCCAGCCACTCCTGTAGTTCTCCGTGCCGATGATCCGCAAGGCCAGCTTGTCGTCTACAAGCGGGATGTTAACCATGATGTTGTTGTCATGATTGAATCCACCCCCGTCCGTACCCGACAGTATGCTTTCGCCAGAGACGTGATACCCGGTTGGATCGGGCTGGCCGGTGATCAGCCTGACAGTGCCGCCCATGGACCCCGACCCGAACAGCGTCCCCTGAGGTCCACGCAGGACTTCGATCCGGTTCAAGTCGTAGAGGTCGGGATCGATCACCGCATGGCCGTTCTGGGCGTTCGCCGGCCCGGTCAGTGGCACGTCATCGAGGTAGAAGCCGACCGTGGCGGAGTTGCCGCCGCTCGAGGTCATGCCCCGCATCTCGACCTCCGTCTGACTTGGTCCCTCGCTCTTCAACGAGACGCCGGGGGTCCCCTGAGCCAGAGTGGCGAAGCTGGTGATGCCGCGCGCCTGCAGATCAGCGCCCGTGAAGGCTGAAATACTGGCGGTCGTCTTCTGGATGGTGGACGAGCGTCGCTGCGCGGTGACGACAACTTCTGAGATTGCAGAGCTGCCAGTCGCCGGTGGCGAAGCTGTCGCTGCGGCAGCAACCCGCTGCTGGGCGTGCGCCTCCAGGCCGAAGGATATCGCCGTAGTGCTCAACAGGGTGCCCGCAGTCACCCTCAAGCTAAACCCGATCACTGAGGTCCCACTCGTTCGTACGAGCTTCATCAACGGCTGCATGCACCCCCCCTATAAAGTCCTCAAACGCCGGATAGTCGCTCCTCCCCGTAGGACCGCTGCATTCAATAAGCTACAATGCCGAATGATCGCCCGGCTTTCATAGCTGCTGAAGCGGCTTTAAAGGATAACCAACTCCATATGCTTCCTTCCTGTTGTTTTCTTGTTATCTCGCCACTTTGTAGACAAGAGCATAAAATAGCAATTCCGGTTTTGGCGAAGCTGCATAAAGAGGATGTATTATTAAGGCGGATCAACCAAGCAGCCCTCCCGACGGTCGATCCCGTATGCCGAAGACAGGTGGCCGCGAGGCGAGGGGCAGTCTTTGGTGGAGGCTGTTCGTTTAGCGCTCGGTCCGCTTAGCTGAGACTGCTTGCATTGGGCTCACCCTGAGCTTGTCGAAGGACGAGGCCGGTTCAGACACGGCTGTTCGCCAACGCGATGTCCAGGTTCCAGGAACGAGCATATGAGCGAGGTGGCAGGCGTTGCAGCCGCTACGACATCTTCACCACGCGGGTCGTGCGGCCTCGAATGGCCCACACGTCGGTCTTTATATCCTGTTTATACGGATAGGCGAATTCCCACCTATCAAGTTTGTCTCCACTGCAATAGAAGCCGCCGGCTGAAGCGAACGGCTCTGGACGTAGGTTGTTCCTTCTGTCTGACGACTTTCGAAAAGCAGTTCAAAAGGGCGACGCCTCGGTTGCGAGTTCGAGATCATGATCTCGACGCGACGGTTTGGCGTAGGCTACAAAAACATGGGGCTTATTATGAATAAAAGCTTGCTGGCGTTGTTGGCAGGAGTGGCGCTGATAGCTGTCGCACACCCCGCGTCCGCCGCCATCGACGACGCCGGCCTGACCGACAGCCATGTGAAGACAGAGGCCGGCGCAGATCCGTCCCCGCTGGAAGCCATCCCGGCTCGCACAGACGAGATCAAGCTTGCGGCCGCGTCCGTAACCACCGGGTCGCCGGCCAACGCCGCCACCGCACCGACCGCGGCCGGGGCTGGCGACGGCTATGGAACGGGCTTCTTCCAGCGGCTCTTCAACTATGAGGTCGCGGAGTTCGGCAGGACGAGTTCGCCCATCAGCGATCCCAACGCGCCTGCCGGCCGGCGGAGCGACTATCCACCCCAGCCCGTGAACCAGCCGCCCTATCCTTTCACCGAATGGCCCTATGGCGGCGCAACCCTGCTCGGCGCCTCGCGCCCCAATTCCGTGGACAGCCCGCTGATGGTGGCCCTTGCGCCGACCACCCTCGGCAAGCTGATGCAGGACGCCCACATCCAGACCTACGGCTGGGTGGAAGTCGGCGCCAACCTCAGCACCAGCCACGTCCAGGGGGGCAACGCTCCGGCGGGCTATGACTACAATCCCAACACCATCCAGATGGACCAGACCGTGCTCTATGTGGAGCGGGTGCCTGACACCGTTCAGCGGGATCACGTCGACTGGGGCTTTCGCATCTCAGCGATTTACGGAGTGGATTATCGCTATACCATCTCAGACGGCTTTGCGAGCGACCAGCTGACCAAGTCGAACAACAACTACGGCTACGACTTTCCCATGCTGTATGCCGAAGTCTACATCCCACAAGTCGCCAAAGGTCTGTTGATTCGTGCCGGCCGCTTTATTTCCATCCCGGACATCGAGGCGCAGCTGGCCCCGAACAACTATATGTACTCCCACTCGATGACATACACCTTCGATAACTTTACAAACACCGGCATACTCGGCACCCTTGCGGTGACTAAAAACCTGTTCCTACAGGCTGGTCTCGTCATCGGCACCGACACCTTCGCCGGCAATGAAGGGGTGCGCAAGACAAACCCCTTCCCCAATCCGCTCTATCCCAACGCCACCTTCCTGAAAGACCCCGGGGCACGGCCGTCCTTCTCTGGCTGCGTCCGCTATCAGAGCAACAGCGCCCGCGATGACCTCTACGTCTGTATCGATGGCATCAACAGCGGCGTGTGGGGCTACAACAATCTGCAGTGGAAGGGCTTCACCTATTACCACAAGTTCACCGATAAGTTCCACGTGGCGCTTGAAGTCTACAACGTCCACGAGACCGGTGTTCCAAACCTGAACAATCCAGTGGCGGCTCAGGCTCTGGCGAACGGCGGCACGCCGTTTTCAGGCCCGAGCTTCCGATTCAATGCGCCCGACGCCGCTCACTGCAGCGATGCTGCGTCCTTGACCTGTCGCTCTAACGTCCAGGCTGAATTGGCCTACTGGAATTATCAGTTCTCACCCCTCGACAACCTCACGCTCCGCACCGAATACTTTGACGATTACCAGGGTCAACGCACGGGCGTCGCGACGGGCTATGAGGGAGCAGCGCTGGGCGTGCAGCATTGGGTGTCGCCCCAGATCGAGGTGCGGCCGGAGGTCGCCTACTATCGCGCCGATGCGGGCGACGCCTTCAACGGCAACGGCAATCACGGCAATACGCCGACCCGCCAGCAGGAGACCGTGCTGTCCGGCGACATCATCGTTCACTTCTGATCCCGGCCGCACCTCTGGCCGGTAGTCTCCACCTCCGGATTGACCTTGACCTACGCGGGGGCGCCTCCGACCTTGCGTAGTCTTGCGTCTCCCGGAGATTGCTAAACCAGGATGCCGTCCTGTCGCCGGCCGAATCGCACCTTGGACCGGCGATATGGCGCGGCAGGTAAGATTGCGCTGACGCTGGAGATGCGAGCGATGTTCGACCTGCACCACGCTCCCTGCTCCGGCTCAACGTGCGATCCCACGCCCACGCAGGCTCTCGCCAGTAGCGATGCTGTCGAACGCGTGCTCCAGAGCCAGACAGGCCTGCGCCGCCCTGCATCATGACCAGAACGACTTAGGTGGTGCCACCGCAGGGATTCGAACCCTGGACCTCAGCCTTACCAAGGATGCGCTCTACCACTGAGCTACGGCGGCGAAGGGCGTGCGTATAGACAAAGGACGCCTGCAAAGGAAGCACCAAAACCGCCGTCGTCGGCAGGTCGGGTGCGAGGTCGACATGGCGGCGGCGGGCGAGCCCTTCCTGACCTGGGCGGAGGCGCTGGAACATGTCGATTTCGTGATGCAGGGGGGCGTGGTGTACAAGGCCGCGGGTGTCGCCTCCGGCGGCGCGGGGGGCTGATC
>CAXTRP010000075.1:5721-10072 GCA_964246615.1 uncultured Caulobacteraceae bacterium
CGTCCCCGCACGGGAATGTCGACGAACATATGAGCAAGGTCATCACCGCCGTCGCCCTGCTCGCCTTGGGCGCCGCGCTCACGCTTGCCGCGCCCGTCATGGCGCAGGAGGGGCCGCTCACCACCGCCAGCCCCGATCCGCCTGGGCTTTCGCCGCCGGTGGTGGCCGGCGCGCCATCGGCCGCCCACGTGGATGGCCGGCGGCTGGCCCTGGCTCAGCAGGTGTTCGACATCATGGGCGCCCCGGCGCTTCGCGCGA
Source organism: uncultured Caulobacteraceae bacterium (assembly GCA_964246615.1). Lineage (GTDB taxonomy): Bacteria > Pseudomonadota > Alphaproteobacteria > Caulobacterales > Caulobacteraceae > CAHJWH01. The sequence continues at coordinate 5,980 of CAXTRP010000075.1, forward strand.
GCACCCGCAGCCTCACCGCGGGCTTAAGCGTACAGCTGGCCGGCGCGCTCGCCTCCCACGACGCCGCGCACGCTCAGGCCATGGTGGCGGCGACGGCGGACGGATTGACCAGCATCACGCCGCAGCTTGAGAGTGAGGCGGTCTCGCGCATCACCCGCGACTTCACCGCCGACCAGCTGCGTGAGATGCTGGTCTTCTACCAGTCGCCTACCGGCCGGCTCGCGGCGCGCAGGATGCCGCTGATCCTGCAGCAGACCGTGGGCAGCGTGCTGACCTACCTGCCCAAGATGATCGGCGGCATCGAGGACAGCTACTGCTCCCGGGTGAAATGCACCCGGGCGGAGAAGAAGGCCTTCGACGACGTGGCCGCCCGCATGGCGGCGGCGCATCCGCCGGCGGCCTGAGAAGCGGCTGGATGGCCCATCGGGCCTGACGTCGCAGCTCAGTCGCCGCCATCTCGCTGGTTCACCTGGAGTTCGGCCTGTTGGAGCGGCGTCGCGTCGCCTCGCGCGGTCGGGGCGTCTGCGCCACACCGCTCCTGCATCCCCGGCCTGGCGGTCTCCTCACCAAGGGAGGCCATCATGGGCAGACAGACACCTTTCAACCCGGCCGCCGCTGCGGCGGAGCGGCTGAAGCGCCTCGACAAGCAGGCGCACGCCGCAGCCGCCGAGCGCGCCGACGCGGCCACGCCAGAACGCTGGGGCGTGGCGGCCGCCGCCCTGGCGCTGCCGGCCAACGCCGGCGTGGAGGCGGTGCGCGACGGCCGTGGCCGGGTCGCGCATGCCCACCGCACCGACGTGTTCGAGCGGCTGCACGAGCGCGGGGGCTTGAGCGACGGCCAGCTCTCGGCCGCCCGCCGGCTGGAGCAGGACATCGGCCTGCGCGCCGGCCTGTTCCGCCCGCCTGCCGACCTGGTGAAGGTGGACGCCCAGGCGCGCGTGGAGGGCGCCACCCAGCGCATGCTGGAGGCTGGCCGGCGGGTGGATGCAGCCCTCATCGCCGCCGGCCCCCGATGCGCGGCCCTGCTCCGCGCGCTGATTGAGCCCGCGGTCCTGGCCGGGCGCAGCGTGGAATGGCGCGCGGTGGTGGCCCGGGAAACCGCCGAGACCAATCCCCCGGTCCAGGCCGCCCGGGTCCGCACCGCCTGCGACAACCTGATGCTGGCCTACCAAGCCGCAGATCGGACCCCCCGACGTCAGGGTGGACGAGGCGCTTAGAGCCCATCCAGACGGCCTGCTGCATCCCCTGAGACGCCCCCTGCGGGGGCTCCTCAGGAATGACGAAGAGCTGGGCGATGCGCTTCTTCACGCTCGGTTAATCATAAGGCCGCCGAAGTCGGGCCGAGCCCCATCGAACGACTCGGAACCCGTCATGGCCATCGACCGACGCAGCCTTTTCCTAGCCGGCATGGGAGCCGCCCTCACCGGCTGCGCGTCCGAGGGGCCGGCCCAGCCGATGGCGCCGGTGGGCCAGATCCCGCCGCAGCCGCAGTATCCCAACGGCGCACGCGCGGAGACCTATTCGGAGAACGAGATCGTCCACAACGTCTCCAACATCATCGGCGTGGCCTCGGATACGGTGGCGGGCGCTGTGGAGCAAGTGTTCCGCGACAACGGCCAACCCACCGGCTACATCGCGGGCGAAGAGGGTTCGGCCGCCTTCGTGTTCGGTCTGCGATACGGCAAGGGCCTGCTCTACATGAAGCGCCGGCCGCCGATCCAGATCGCCTGGCAGGGACCATCCATCGGCTTCGACGCTGGTGGCAACGCTTCGCGCGTCTTCACGCTCTGCTACAACCTGCAGTATCCGGAGGCGATCTTCCAGCGCTTCCCCGGGGTAGAGGGCTCGATCTACTTCGTGGCCGGGATCGGGGTGAACTACCAGAAGGCCGACGACATCGTGCTGGCCCCCATGCGCACCGGCGTCGGCTTGCGGGCGGGCGCGAGCGTCGGCTATCTGTCCTACTCCCGCCGTTCCCACATCATCCCGTTCTAGGCGCCTACACGCGGCCTTAAGGCCGCTCCGTCAGTCTGTGGGGGTGAGCGCCCAGGAGCGGAAGCGGTGAGAGAGACGGTCGCGGGCGAATACGCCGCCGCCAGCCTGCCCGCGCCGGCGAGCGCCGGGGATCGGCTGGACGGCCGTCGCCTCAGCGCCCGCAGCCAGATCGTCTGGGGCGAGCACTGTTCGGAGTGCGCCTATCCGTCCTGCTACGCGAGCTGCAGCTTCTACGACCCCCGCCCGGACCTGCACTGCCGCCGGTTCGTGGCCGGGGTGGAAGACGCGGGCGCAGGCCTGATGCGCATCCGCTTCCGCAAGTGGGGGAAGCTTGAGGGGCGCGGACCGGCGCAACTGCACGCCTATAGCCGCGCGGTCCGCCGGGAGCGGGGAGATGCGACCGCAGGCCGCCTGCTTGCGGCCACACCCCTGCCCTTCCAGATCAAGCGCCGCGCCGCCCGGTCCTTGAACCAGATCAAGAGCCAGCAATCGGCTCTGCAAACGGGTCCGGCGCCCGACGCCTTCATGTTGGAGGGCTGGAGCAATGATGGAGCCGAGCACGCGTTCACCGTCACCTTCTTGCAGGAAGCCGACGGCGTCCGCGGGGCGGGGACTTGGCAGGCGCACCTGCGATTGGGACCTGAGTACGGTCGGCACGTGATGGCGGTGGCGCCGATCGCCGCGGCGGTGCGGCTCGACCAACCCTTCCTGGTGCAGGTGGAGCCGATGGGCGAGGCGGAAGGCGTCGACGTCACCCTTGCGATGGCCGACTTCGTGGCCTTCCACGATCCTGCCGACAGTGCGCTCGCTGTGTCCTCGACCCGCGCCGTTGCGCCCGCACCGACCGCGCTCGCCAAGGTGCTGGTCTGGGATCTGGACGAGACCCTGTGGACCGGCACCCTGGCCGAGGACGGACCGGATGGCGTGATCCCGCGCCCCCAGGCCGTCGCCGCGTTGAAGGCCCTGGATGCACGCGGCGTGCTGCACTCGGTGGCGAGCAAGAACGATGCGGGCGAGGCGGCCGAGGCGCTGCGCCGCTTCGGCCTGCAAGACTACTTCCTGCATCCACAGGTCGGGTGGAGCCCCAAGAGCCAGTCGCTGGCCTCCATCGCCGCAGCGCTCGATCTCGGGCTCGACAGCTTCGTCTTCATCGACGACCAACCGTTCGAGCGGGCGGAGGTCACAGCCGCTCACCCCCATGTCCGCACCTTGGCCCATACCGACGTGGCCGCCCTGGCCGTACACCCCTGGTTCGACCATCCCGCGACGCCCGAAGCCGGCCGTCGCCGCAGCCTGTACCAGGCGGAGGCCGCGCGGGGGCGAGCGGCGGAAGCGGCGGGGAGCGACTACCTGGCGTTCCTGCAGGCCTCGCGTCTGGTGCTGGACGTGCGACCGCTGGACGTGACGGACGTGGTGCGAGTGCATGAGCTGGCCCAGCGCACCAACCAGCTGAACTTCACCGGCGCCAAGTTCACCCGGCCGGAAGTGGACGCGCTGGCGATCTGCGACACCCGCCACGCCCGGCTGACGCTGCGCTGCGCCGACGCTTATGGGGACTTCGGCCTGATCGGGTTTGCGGACCTGGACCTCGCAGCGGGCGAGCTCGTCGCCTTCTTCATGAGCTGCAGGGTACAGCGCAAGCGGGTGGAGCACGCCGCCTTCGCCTACATGGCCAACCTGCTGGCGGCTCGCGGCCACGCCGCCTTCCGCGTCCGCTTCCACGCCACCGAACGCAATGGAGCGGCGATCCGCCTGCTGGAGGAACTCGGCTTCGAGCAGGCTGGCGAAGGCTGGACGCGCCCGACGGAGCAGCCCTTCGCCGATAGGAGCATCGTGCGCCTGGCAGAACCGGTCGCCATCTCGGCGCAGGCCGCTTGAGGAGGCGCGCATGGGTCTGATGCACCGCGCCAACAACTTCGTCACGCGCCACCTGCCGCTCAAGCTGGCCCGCAGCCACCTCACCCGACCGGTGGCCAGCGTCACCTTCGACGACTTCCCGAAGTCGGCGTGGACGGTGGGCGGGCCGATCCTGGCCCGCTTTGGGGCGCGCGCCACCTACTACGCCGCCGGCCGGTTCTGCGGGGCCGCGGAGGACGGG
>CAXTRP010000076.1:0-4333 GCA_964246615.1 uncultured Caulobacteraceae bacterium
CGCGCCTTCGCCGAGGTGGAAGGCGTGGGCGTCGGCAGGTTCGGGGCGGCGCTGCGAGGCGTGCTCAGCGGCGGCGTACCCGCGCCGGACCTCGCCAGCGCCCTGACGTCGCTTGGCCGCGAGGAGAGCCTCGGCCGGATCGAGGATGCGCTTTCAAGCGCCGCCTGACGCGCTATAACGCCTCCGCGGCGGCCATTCGCTGCGGCGCACAATGCGCCTGGATGTCGCGCGAGGATGAGCCATGGATAGCAAGGTCACGTCCAACGGATCGGCCACCTTCACGGTCGGCGGCAAGGAAGTCACCCTTCCGGTCCTGAAGGGCAGCGTCGGCCCCGACGTGGTGGACATCCGCAAGCTGTATGGCGAGACGGACGTCTTCACCTTCGATCCCGGCTTCACCTCCACGGCGAGCTGCGAAAGCCAGATCACCTATATCGACGGCGACAAGGGTATCCTGCTCTACCGCGGCTATCCCATCGAACAGTTGGCCGAGCATTCCACCTTCCTGGAGGTCTGCTACCTGCTGCTGAACGGAGAGCTGCCGACCGCGGCAGAGCTTGAGGAGTTCAGCTATACGATCACCCACCACACCATGGTGCACGAGCAGTTCGACCGCTTCTTTCAGGGATTCCGGCGCGACGCCCACCCCATGGCGATCATGGTCTCGGCCGTGGGCGCCCTGTCGGCCTTCTATCACGACAGCACCAACGTCCATGATCTGAAGCAGCGCGAGATCAGCGCCCATCGCATGATCGCCAAGGTGCCGACCATCGCCGCACGCGCCTTCAAATATGCGGCGGGACAGCCCTTCGTCTATCCACACAACAGTCTTGGATACGCTGAGAACTTTCTGCAGATGTGCTTCTCGGTTCCGGCCGAAGACTACAAGGTCAATCCGGTTCTGGCCAAGGCCATGGACCGCATATTCATCCTGCACGCCGACCACGAACAGAACGCCTCGACCTCCACGGTGCGCCTGGCGGGCTCTTCGGGCGCCAATCCCTTCGCCTGCATCGCGGCCGGAGTGGCGTGCCTGTGGGGTCCGAGCCATGGCGGCGCCAACGAGGAGGCGCTGAACATGCTGCGCTCCATCGGCACCGTCGACAAGATCCCTGAGTTCGTCCAGGGCGTGAAGGACAAGAAATACAAGCTGATGGGCTTCGGCCATCGCGTCTACAAGAACTATGATCCCCGTGCGAAGGTCATGCAGGCGACCGCCCACGAAGTCCTGGATGAACTTGGCAAGCACGACGAGCCTCTGTTGAAGGTGGCGCTTGAACTGGAGCGGATCGCCCTGAGCGACGAGTACTTCATCGAGCGCAAGCTCTATCCGAACGTCGACTTCTATTCGGGCATCACCCTGAACGCCATGGGCTTCCCGAGTGAGATGTTCACCGTGCTGTTCGCCCTGGCGCGCACGGTGGGCTGGATCGCGCAATGGAAGGAGATGATCGAGGACCCCGCGCAGAAGATCGGCCGGCCTCGCCAGATCTACACCGGCAGCCCGTCGCGCGACTTCGTGCCAGTGAACCAGCGGGGCTGATCATCGGCGACGGAGCCGCTTGAGGAAGAAGCTTGGCGCGGCGCCAGGACCTGGACCGGCCGCTTCGACCAGCTTCAGCACAGCTTCCGCCGCGCGCTCTGCGGGTCGCATCCCCGGATCGCGGCCCATCCGCTCTAGCGCTGCGAACTGCGCCTCCACTTGGCGCCGCCGCAGCTCTGGATCGTTCAGCCGCGCCGCCAAGGCCTGCGCCAGCGCCGCCCCGGTGCAGTCGTCCTGGATGAACTCCGGCGCGACGGCCGCATCGGCGGCGATGTTGAACAGGGTGATGAAGCGTGTGGTCACAAGCCGCTTCAGCACGCGATAGGTCATCGGCCCCACGCGGTAGGCGACCACCATGGGACAGCCTAGAAGCGCCAGCTCGGTCGTCACACTGCCGCTGCAGGCGAGCGCCACGGTGGCGGCTGCCATGGCGTCGAGCTTCAGCGCGTCACCCTCCACGATGACCGGCGGGTCGCGCCAGGCGGCGAGCTTTGACTTCAGCAGGGCGACGATCGTGGGAGCGGCGGGAACGACGACCTTCAAGTCGGCATGAGACGCCTTCAGTCGCACCACCGCCTCCTGAAAGGGCGCAAGCATGCGCTCGATCTCGGAAGGGCGGCTTCCCGGCAGCAGGAGCAGGATCGCGGTGTCCGGCGTGGCGCCGATGTGGCGGCGCAGGCGCTGCGGGTCGGCGGCCGAGACGTCGCGAGCCAGGGTGGAATTGCCGACAAAGGTGGTGGCGAGCCCCTCACGCTCGAACCATGGCGCGTCGAAGCCGTGGATGGTGAGCAGGTGGTCAACCGCCTTGGCCAAGGTCTTCGCGCGACCGGGACGCGAGGCCCAGACCTGCGGTCCCACGTACTTAACCAGCGGGAGTGCGGGGTCGAGCCGGCGGAGGCCGTGCGCCACGCGCAGGGTGAACCCCCAGGAATCGATCAGCACCGCGATGTCGGGCCGCTCGCGGGCAGCTAGGGCCACCGTGTCGCGCACCCGGCGCCTGACCCGCGGATAGGCGCGCAGGCCCTCGAAGATGCCCAGGATCGATAGCTCGGCGATGTCGAAAGGGCTTACCACGCCCTCTTCCGCCATCCGGCCGCCGCCGACGCCCACGAACCGCACGCCATCGCCGAGCCGCGACCGTACCGCCGCCGCCAGCTCGGCGCCGAGGATGTCGCCGGACGCCTCCGCGGCGACCAGCATGACGGTGAGCGGTGCGCCGGCCACCTCAGAGACCGACGATGAAGAGGCCGAGCCGGTCCGCTTCGGCGATGACGATCTCACGCTGCAGCACCAGCAGCCCCCCGGCTTCACCAGCGACGCCCGCCAGACCAGCTGCGGCGGCGGCCTGCACGGTCGCCGGGCCGATGGTCGGCAGATCGACGCGGCGCTCCTGGATGGGCTTTGGCCACTTCACAAGTACGCCGCGCCGCGCATCCGGGCGTCCGCGCAAGGCCGGCGGCAGGCCGGCGCAGCGGGCCAGCATGGCGTCGGTGCCCTCCTGCGCCTCCACCGCCAACACCACGCCATCCACCACCACCACGGCCTGGCCGATGTCGTGGCTGCCGATGGCCTTGGCGATCGCCGAGGCCTGGGCGAGGTCGGCCTCATGCTGGGCGCCGGAGGCATGGCGGCCCAGGGGCCCGATCGGCAGTGTCAGGCCGGCGTGGACCTGTTCGGCGCCTTGCACGGTGAAACCCTCGCTCTCGAACTCGGCCACCAGGAAGCGCAGCAGCGCATCGTCGCCGCGACGCGCGGCGGCGATGGCGCCGGGGAGTGAGCGGAGGCCGCGCAGGTCTGGCTTGAGGGTCGAGAAATCCGGGCGTGCGACCCGGCCGGCAAGGCAGATGGCCTCGCAGCCCTCCCGGCGCAGGCGGTCGAAGATCCGACCAAGCTCCGCAAGGCCGACGTCCGCTCCGGGGAAGCGGGCCAGCGCTTGCGGATCAGCGAAGCCCCGCAGGCGCAGGACGAATAGCGCGCGGCCGGCCGCGGTGCAGGTCTCCGCGAGGGCCAAGGGGAGGTCTCCGCCGCCGGCGATAAGACCGAGCTTCATCCCTTTCCCCGTGCGGCAGAGGGCGCCTAGTCCAGCGTCGGCAGGCATAGAGGGCGGCTGGCGTCGGCGCGGATGAAGTCGACGATCTCACGCACGTCGTCATTGTGGTGGAAGACCCGCGCCACATCGTCCAGCCGCTCCTGAAAGGCGCCCTCGGGTCCGAACAGCAGCCGGTAGGCGGAGCGCAGGTTCTTGACCCGCTCGCGCCCGAAGCCCCGGCGCTTCAGACCCACCAGGTTCAGCCCTTCCAGGTGGGCGTAGACCCCCCAGACCGAACCGAAGGGAATCACGTCCTTGGTCACCGCAGCCAGCCCGCCGATGAAGGCCTGACGGCCCACGCGCGTATGCTGGTGCACCGCCGACAGCCCACCCATGAAGACGTGGTCGCCCATGTGCACGTGGCCGCCAAGCGTCGCATTGTTGGCGAAAACCACGTGGTCGCCGACGACACAGTCATGGGCGACGTGGCTGGCGACCATGAACAGGCCGTCATCGCCCACCCGGGTGAGGCCGCCGCCTTCCACGGTCCCCGTGTTCATGGTCACGTGCTCGCGGATGGAGTTGCGCGCGCCGAGCACCAGCCGGGTCGGCTCGCCCTTGTACGCCAGGTGCTGCGGCGGTCCGCCGAGGCTGGCGAAAGGATGCACGACACAGAGGGCGCCGAGTTCGGTGTGGCCTTCCACGTTCACATGGCTGATCAGGCGCACGCCATCGCCCAGCACCACGTCAGGCCCCACGAT
>CAXTRP010000076.1:4343-10053 GCA_964246615.1 uncultured Caulobacteraceae bacterium
ACGATGCAGAAGGGGCCGATCTGCACGTCCACCCCGAGTTGCGCCTTGGGATCGACCAGGGCGCAGGCGTGGACCTCGACGCTCACTTGGGCGCCTCGACCACCATGGCGGCGAACTCGCACTCGGCGGCCACCTTCTCACCGACGAAAGCCTGGCCGCGGAACTTGAACACCACGTCGCGGGCGCGCAGCACCTCCACGTGCATGCGCAGCACGGCGCCTGGGCGCACGGGCTGGCGGAAGCGGGCGTTGTCCAGCGACATGAACATGATCGCCTTGCCCTCCACGTCGGCGTTCAGCGACTTGGACATCAGCACCGCGCCGGTCTGGGCTATGGCCTCGCAGATGAGCACGCCCGGCATGACCGGATTTCCGGGAAAGTGGCCGGGAAAGAAGGGTTCGTTCATCGTCACGCACTTGATGCCGATGATGGATTTGTGCGCGCGGTAGTCCTCGGCCCGGTCCACCAGCAGGAAGGGGTAGCGGTGGGGAATGCGGCGCAGGATCTCCGCCATCTCGACAGCGACGGGCGGCTCTTCCGTAATGGCCACGGCGTCTTGCGGCTCGGTGTCGCTCATGGCTGCTGGCCCGTCCCGGCCGCACTCCTGGACAGCCAGGCGACCTCCTTCATGAAGGTGCGGATCGGCCGGGCCGGCGCGCCGCACCAGGTCTCGCCTGCGGGGATGTCGCGCATGACGCCCGCCGCCGCCGCCACCCGCGCGCCCGCACCGATGTTGATATGGTCGGCGATGCCGGCCCTACCGCCGAACATGGCCCCGTCCCCTACCGTCACACTCCCGGAGAGGCCCACGTGGCCCGCCAGCACGCAGTTGCGCCCGACCAAGCAGTTGTGGGCGATCTGCACCAGGTTGTCGATCTTGGTATTCTCGCCCACCACGGTGTCGTCGTAGGCGCCGCGGTCGATGCAGGTGCAGGCGCCCACCGTCACCCCGTCCTGAAGGATGACGCGCCCGAGCTGCGGGATGTCCATGGCGCCAGTGCGGCCGCCGGCGATGCCGAAACCCGCCTCCCCGATCACCGCACCAGACAGGATGCGCACCCGGTCGCCGATCAGGGCGAACCCGATGGTCACGTTGGAGCCGATCTGGCCGTCCCGCCCGATGCAGACGCCTGGACCCACCACCGTGTAGGCGCCGATCTCCGCGCCCGACCCGACCCGCGCGCCTGGCCCGAGCACCACGCCCGGACCCAGCCGCACGTCAGGCTCCAAAATGGCGGTAGGATGCAGCAGCGGGGCCCCAGGCTCAGACCGACGCACGCGGTGCAGGCGTTGCGCAGCCTTGGCATAGGCGGCCTGAGGCTCCTCCGTCCGAAGGGCCACGCAGGTCGATGGAACCGCATCGGCCATCCCTGGGGCGACGAAGCAGGCGCCTGCGCGGCTGGCGCGCAGAGCGTCGAGGTGCTTGCGGTCCGACAGGAAGCTCACCGAGCCCGCCGTCGCATGCTGGAGCGGGGCCGCCCCCACCAGGATCGCATCCGCCTGCCCGCCCTCGACCGGAGTTCCACCGGCGAGGGAGGCTCCGGTCAGGGCGGCGAGTTCCGCTATGGTCGCGGGCTCAAGCGTCTCGTAGAAACGGGGATCGGGCGTCGCCATCCCCTCGACCTCCCGCCTACTGGGCCGGTGCGGTCTCTCGGTCGAAGGTGATGGTGCTCATGCGGCCGTCCAGAGCCGTGACGACCTCGTGGGTCAGGTCCATGTCCCGGTTGGCCGCCATGACGCTGTCGCCGTTCAGCAGCACCGAGCAGTGATGGCCCTCGTACGCTGTGCGAACCAGGGGCTCCAGCACGGCGGCCAAACGCTGCTGCTGATGGGCGGCGGTATAGCGGAGGTCGCGCGTCCGAATATCCGCCGTCTGGTTCAGGGCCTGCTCACGCGCGGACAAGGGCTGGGCCTGCTGCTGGAACTGCTCCTGGTTGAGGGTGGCGCGCTTGGCGACCAGCGCCTTCTCCTCGGTCTGCAGCTGGGTCTGCTGGCCGCTGATCTCGGCGGCGGCCTGGGCTTGCAGCTGCTGCATGCGGGCGGCGTAAGCCTTGCCTACCTGGGATTGCCCGAGCGCCTGGGCGTTGGAGTAGACGCACATGCCGGTGATCGTCGGCCCCTGGGCCAGCGGCGGCTCTGAAGACGGCGATGCGGCGGCCGGGGCTGCGCCGCTGCTCCGGGGCGCGCTCGAACGACGGGATTGGGCGTGCGCGCCCGCGGCGGTCGCGAGCACGAGGATGGTGGCGGTCGCGCCTAGGAGGTTCTTGTTCATGTTCACTGGAATTGGGTTGCGGTTGAGAAGCGGAAGGCTTCGGTCCGGTCGTAGGTCTCTTTCTTGATCACCTGGGCGAAATCGAGACGGATCGGTCCGAGCGGTGAAGTCCAGAATACACTGATGCCGGTGGAGGCGCGGAGCGTTAAGTCGTCGCGGATGAAAGCGCTGGTCCGCTGCACGCTCTTGTCCAGGCCGCCCAGCGTTCCGGCGTCCACGAAGTAGGAGGTGCGGATGCCATACTGCTCGGGCAGGTAGTTCGGGAAGGCCAGGGACAGCTCGCCGATGGCGTAGAGGTTGCCGCCCAGCGCCTCGTTGAACTCGGTGTCGCGCGGGCCGATGCCGGCGATCTGGAAGCCCGGGAAGGTGTTGCCGCCCTTGAAGAAGCGGTCGTTGATGCGGATGGAGTCGCCGCCCCAGCCGTTGATGAAGCCCACGTCCGACTTGGCCGTCAGCACCCAGGCCGGCGAGAAGCCGTAATAGGAGGTGAGGACGCCGCGGGTGTTCAGGTAGCGAACGCTGCCGCCCAGCCCTGCGAAATCCTGGCTGAACTGGGCGGTGAAGCCACGGGTGGGATGCAGCGGATCGTTGCGCAGGTCGAGCACCAGGTCGAAGCCCGGCGCAGACGTCAGGTACTGGCCGCGCTGGTCGCAGATGACGATGGAAATGCTGCCGCTCTCGCAGTTGCCCTCGTCGGCGCTCACCTGGTCCTGGCGCAAGGTATAGTGCGGCGAGAAGGTCGCGTTGATGTTCAGCGGGAACAGCAGGTGGACCGAGGCTCCGGCCGAGGATTCCACGAAGCCCGTGTACTGCGAATAGTCGGTGCGGTTGTCGAACAGACTGAAGCCCGCCCGCAGGTCGCGCCCCAGGAACCGTGGCTCGGTGAACGACAAGTCGATCTGCTGCGACAGGAAGCCGACCTGGGCGCGCAGGCGCACATCCTGGCCTTCGCCGCGGAAGTTGTGCTCGCTGATGCCGAAATCGAGCATCAGCTTGTCGAGCGTCGAGTAGCCGGCGCCCAGCGACAGCTCGCCGGTGGCCTGCTCGGCCACCTTGACCTGAAGGACGGTCTTGTCCGGGGCCGAGCCCGGCTGCTGGGTCACGTCCACGGTCTTGAAGAAGTCGAGCCGCTTCACCTCGGTCTTGGATCGGTCCACCAGCACGCGGTTGTAGGCGTCGCCTTCGGCGATCCGCATTTCCCGGCGGATGACCGGATCGACGGTGCGGGTGTTGCCCACGATGTCGATGCGCTCGACGTAGACGCGCGGGCCTTCACGAACGTCGAAGGTGACGTCCACCGTGTGCGTCAAGCGGTTGGCGCTGTAGCGCGGCCGGATGTCCACGAAGGCGAAGCCTGACGCGCCGGCGGCGAAGGTCAGGCTGTCCACCGCCTGCTCGATCTTGTCGCCGGCGTAGACCTGGCCCTCGTGGATCGGCAGGATCTGGCGCAGCACGTTGGCGTTCAGCCGCTTCAGGTCGGTGGTGACCCGCAGCCGACCGAACTTGTACTTGCCGCCTTCGTCGATCGTGTAGGTGATGGCGAAGTTGCGCTGGTCGGTCTGCAACTCGGCGATAGAAGAGTTTACCCGGAAATCGTAGTAGCCGCGATTGGAATAGTACTTTCGGAGCTGCTCGCGGTCGTACTCGATCCGGTCGGGGTCATAATTGTCATTAGACGCAAAGAACTTGTACCAGTTGCTCTGCTTGGTCACCACGACGTCGCGGAGCGCATTGTCGGCGAAGACGTGGTTGCCGAGGAAGTTGACCCGAATGATGCCGGTCTTGGGGCCTTCCTTGATCTCGAACACGAGGTCCACGCGCTTTTGCGGCAGCTCGACGATCTTCGGGTTCACGGTTGCGGAGATGCGGCCCGAGCGGCGGTACAGCTCCACGATGTGCTGAACGTCCTGCTGCACCTTGGCCTTGGTGAAGATGCCACGCGGGTGGATGGAGATTTCGTCCCGCAGCTTGTCGTCGGCGAGCGCGCTGTTGCCTTCGAACACCACGCGATTGATGATCGGGTTCTCCGCCACCCGCACCACCAGCGTGCCGTCGGGCTGCAGGGTCAGGCCCACGTCGGCGAACAGGTCGGTGCGGAACAGCGTCTTGATCGCCAGGTCGAGCCGCGGCGGATCGACCGTGTCGCCGATGGCGATCGGCAGGTAGGAGGCCACGGTGTCGGCCTCGATACGCTCGTTGCCCTCCACCTTGATGGCCCGCACCACCCCACTCTGGGGGCCGGCGGCGGAGGTGGTGGTCAGGGGGCCGGCGGCGCCTGTTGTGGGTGGGGCGGCCGGGGGCGTCGTCACGTCCGGCGAGGTGGACCCGGTATCCGGCGCGGCGGAAGGCCGGTTGGGGCTCTGCGGCGCCGTCAGAGGCGCGGGGTCCGCAACGCCGCCCTGGGCGTAGGCGCGGGTGACCAGCATGCTCGAACACATGAGCATGGAGACGGCCGTCAGGAGCGCGACGCGGGGCGCGGAAGCTTTAAACATTCAGGGTTACCGTGCGGCGGCGGGCGCTCAGGAGAACAAGCCGCCGAAGAATTTGAACACGTTCAGGCGCTGCAGATCGTTCCAGGTGGCGAACAACATGAAACTCAGAAGCAAGGCAAGGCCGACCCGGTAGCCGACGCTCTGGATTTGCGCGGCCATTGGTCGCCGAGCCACAGCTTCATACGCGTAAAACACCAGGTGACCGCCATCGAGGACTGGGATCGGCAACAGGTTCATAAAGCCTATGCCGACCGACAGCACTGCGGCGAGATACAGCAGTGCGTCGAAGCCGCCGAGCAGCCGCCCCGCCAGATCCGGCGCACCCGCGGCCCCGGCCTTGGCCACCGCGCCCGCGGTGGAGGCGATACGCAACGGTCCGCCCAGCTGGTCCCCGGACTCCTTGCCGCGCACGAGCCGCGAGAGATAGAGCACCGTGGTGTCCACGATGCCCCAGCTACGCTGCACGCCGGTGCGCACGGCTTGTAGGGGCGTGTAGTGGATGCGGATCACGTCCGCAGGATTGGTCGAACTCGCCACTCCCAGATAGCCAAGACCCGACGAGGTGTGGGTCAAGGGGTCGATCTGCTCGCGCCGTTCAGGCGTGGCCGTCAGGTCCACGACGGCGCTTCCCCGACGTAGGGCGAAGGTGATCGGCTCACCGCTGCGCAGCGCCACAAACTGCTTGAAGTCCATGAAGTCGGAGACGCCGTGCCCGTCTGCGCTCAGCACCACGTCGCCGGCCTTGAAGCCGGCCCTGGCGGCCGGGCCCCCAGGAACCACGCCGCCGACCCGGGCGGCCAGCGTCGTCTCGCCCACTGCGCCGAGCAGGACTGCGAACAAGGTGATAGCCAGGATGAAGTTGGCCACCGGACCGGCCATGACCACCAAGGCCCGCACCCAGACGGGCTTGAAGTGGAAGATACCCCTCACCGCGCCTGCGCCCCTT
>CAXTRP010000077.1:0-9957 GCA_964246615.1 uncultured Caulobacteraceae bacterium
GGACTCGCTCAGGGCTGAGCGGCTTTGAGCCGCTTGGCGGCGGCGTACCACACGCCGGACAGCAGGATGGCCGCCGCGCAGCCTACGGCCTCGGTCGCCGCGGCATGGGCGGCGATCCAGGCCATCGCCACGATGCCGATGACCGCGGCCACGGATAACCCGCTGACCCGGAGCGGGGCGCCGGCCAGCGCGACGTTGCGGTGTTGCAGCCACACCGCAGCCGCGCAGCCGGCGACGTAAACCAGCACCGTGGCCAGCGAAGACATGATCGCCAGCTCCACGAAGCTGCCGGAGATCGCCAGCAGGGCGGCCAGGCCGGCGTGCAGGCCGATGGCGACGTACGGCGCCCGGGTGCGCCGATGCAGGGCGGCGATGCGGCGGGGCAGAAAGCCATCGACGGCGAAGGCGAACAGCATGCGCGGCGCGCTCAAGGTGTCGCTGGCGAGATACCCCAGCATGGAGATGGTCGCCCCAGCGATGAGGACGCCGGCCAAAGACGGCGCGATGGCCCCGACCGTTTCGGCAAGCGGTGCATGGGCGCTGACCAGAGCCGGTCCGAGCACGCCCTGGGCAGCCACCTGCACCGCCATGTAGAGCACAGCCACCGACGACATGGCGGCGAGAAGGCCCCGCGGCACGTTACGCGCAGGCTCGCGCACCTCCCCGCTCACGCCCAGCGCGGATTCCATGCCCTGGAAGGCGAACAGCGCAAGGATCATGGCGCGCCCAAAGGCCTGGGACGACGGCAGGCCGAAGTGCAGGTTAGCCACCTTCACATGCGGCGCGGCGACCCCGAGCAGGAGCGCCAGCGGGGCCAGCTTGGCGACCGTGAGCACGCCCACCAGCCTTGCACCCGGCGCCAGTCCCGCAGCGTTCACAGCGGCCAAGGCTGCGAACAGGGCCAGCAGCGCACCGGCGCGGACGACGGGTTGGGCCAAGACCGGCGCGATCCGTGCGAGGCTGTCCACGATGGCTGCAGCAATCCCCGCCGCTGCCAACACCGCCGCCAGCCACACCAGTACGCCGACGATAAAGCCGACCAGCGGCCCAAAGGCGGCCGTGGCGTAGCCGTAGGGGCCGCCGCTCGTCGGGGCTCGGCTCCCCGCCGCGGCGAAACACAGGGACACGGCCCCCATCGCCACGACGCAGGCGAGATAGGCCAGGGGCGCCGCCGGACCGATGTCGCGCGCCAGGGAGGCGGGAATGACGAAGATGCCGGCGCCGACCACCGTGTTGAACACAGCCGCCGCGAGCCCGAGCGCACCGATCCCGCGGACCAGTTGCTGATCGTGCGCAGCGGTCGTCACTCGGCCGTCTTCATTCTGTCAGGCCCGCAAAGTCTCAACGGCGCTCGCGCCCGACAGACCCCGCGCGGCCGGTTGCGCATCAGTCAAGCAGTTCGTGGATCAGGTCGGCCACTCGGCGCCCATCGTAGGGCTTGGGGATGAAACGGCCGTCATCTGGGATGTCGCCTCCGCACAGTTTGACGGCGCCGGAGGTGATGAGCAGCAGCATGTCCGGCCGGCGCTCGTGCACCATCCGCGCCAGGGCGACGCCGTCGAAGCGCCCGGGCATGTTCACATCGGTGAACAGGGCCGCGACGTCCGGCCGCTCCTCGAGCCGCACGAGGGCGTTTTCGCCATCGTAGGCGTCCACGACCTCGAAACCCGCCTCCTCCAGCGACTGGATGGCGTCCATCATCACGAGCGGCTCGTCCTCCACGACCAGGACGGCAGTTCTCTGCGCGGAGGTCAGCGACATACCGTCCGAACAGGGAAGCCGGCCGCTTCGTTCCTGCTAGGCTTCACGCTTGCAACGCTGCGACGTCAGCCCGCATTCGCCAGCACAGGCCGGCCTCGGCATAGATCAGCTGGCTGTCGGCGTTGAAGGTTCGGGCCATGCCCTCGATCAGGCGCGAGCCGAAGCCCTTGCGCGTGGGCGCCAGCACCGGCGGTCCGCCCGCCTCGTTCCAGGTGAACACGAGCCGCTCGCCTTCCGGCCCGGGCTCCAGCCGCCAGTCGATCTCCACACGACCATCCGCCGTCGACAGCGCGCCGTACTTGACAGCGTTGGTCGCCAGTTCGTGCAGAGCCAAGGTGAGGTTCAGGGCGGCGCGCGAACCGAGCCGCACCTCCGGGCCGGCGACGGAGAACCGGTCGAGGTCCTGCGCCAGCGGGGCGAGCGCACTCTGCGCCACCACCTGCAAGGTGGCGCTGTCCCAGCGGGTCTGGGTAAGCACGTCCTGGGCCCGGGCGAGCACGGCGAACCGCTGCATGATCTGCTCGCGTCCCACCTCCAGCGACGGCGCACCGCGCAGGGTCTGGTTAACGATGGCCTGCACCATGGCCAGCGTATTCTTCATCCGGTGGGCCAGTTCGCCGATGAGCAGCTGCTGTCGCTCCACCGCCTGTTCGCGCTCTTCCACGTCGACGAGCACGGTTATGGCCGCAGCAATGCGCCCGTCCGCGGCGTGGAGGGGCGTGCTGCTGACCTCCACCCGCCGCGGCCCCTGCGGCCCTTCCAGCGTCATCGGCTCGCGGCGGATCACCGCCCCGTCGCTGAGCGCGCGCCAAGTCGGAAAGGCCTCCGCCGCCGAGCGCCCTTCCAGGCGAAGGTCATCGCCCGCTAGGCGGTCGAATTCATCGTTCGACAGGATCGGGCGGCCGTCCGGCGCTTCGGACAGCGACAGGCCTACCGGCGCGTTCTGAAAGATCGCCTCCAGCATGGCGCGCTCCAGCCGCAGCCGGGCTTCGCTCGCCTTTAGCGACTCCTGCGCTGCGTGTTCGGCTGTGCGGTCGCGCAGGATCTTCAGAAAGCCGATGTGCTCGCTTGAGGGCGTGCGGAGCGGCATCATCAGGCCCGCGGCCCAGAACCGCTCGCCGTCTCGGCGCAGGTGGAAGCGCTCATCCTCGCTACGCCCGCTCGCGCAAGCCTGGTCCATCTCCTTTCGGGGTCGATCCTGAGCATTGTCCTCAGGGGTGAAGATCACCTCCGCAGAGCGGCCGATCATCTCGGACTCGTCCCAACCCAGGATGCGCACGGCGCCTTCGTTCCAGCTCGTCACCCGACCCTGAAGGTCGAGCGACACGATCGCATAATCCGTGGAGCTCTCCAGGATCGCGCGGTTCAGGGTCTCCTTCCACGTCGTAGGCGGGCCCGGTCGGGTCGCCGGCTGATGGCGCACGGGCTCGGCTTCAGTCGCGGAGCGCCAACTGTCGCCTTCCCCCTCGTTGGTCATCGACGCCTTTGGTTTCGCGGCACGCTCCGGCGGGATCTCCCGTCGGCTGGCCGCCCTCCGCCCGCATATCGCGTCCGTCCGGACGCGAAAACGCGCATATGGCCTCACTGACCCGGGGAAGCTTCACAGCGACCCGGAACTTGACAGGACGTGTCCGGGTTAGGTCCGCATCTGAACAACTTACCGTGAAGCGGTACGGAGAACAACAAATGCTAAAACTTGCTACGATCGGTGGCGCGGTAAGCTTGATCCTTGCCGGCGCTGCTATGGCTCAAACCGATCCCACCATGGGTGCGGGACAGTCTGGCGCCAGCATGGTGCACACGCCGAACGCCAGCATGGCCGCGCCCGACGCGAGCGCTCCGATGTCGACGCCGCAGTACATCATGGCCGCGTCCCAGTCGGACGAGTTCGAGATGCAGGAGGGCCGGCTAGCCGAACAGTCGGCCAAGAGCGTCTCGCTGCGCAAGTTCGGGGCCAAAATGGTCAAGGACCATGCCAAGACCACCAACACCCTCCACGACGCGATCATTTCGACCGGCATGCAAGTCCCGCCCCCCCCGCCGCTGCGTCCTGACCAGATGCAGATGATCGCCCAGCTTCAGCAGCTGAACGGCGCAGACTTCGACCGCGCCTACATCTCCCAGCAGATGCAGTCGCACCAGGAAGCGCTGATGGTGCAGTCCAACTACGCCCGTACCGGCGAGGTGCCGGCCATACGCGGCGCCGCTTCCAAGGCGGTTCCGATCGTCAAGGAACACATCGCCATGCTCCAGCAGATACAGAGCGCGATGGGCCAGTAGGCTCAGCAGCGACCACCGGCGTTTCAGCGCCCCCGCCGGATCGTCGGCGGGGGCGCATCCTTCATCGCCAACCCGATCAGGCGCCTGCGAAGGCCGCCCGCGCGGCGGCAAGGGCAACGTCGAGCGCTTTGACGCTGTAGGGCTCGGCGCTCCCGTCGGCCCCCCAGACCGGACCCGGCCAGGCGGCATCGTCCATCCGCCGTCCCACGACATGCAGGTGCAGTTGCGCCACGACATTGCCGAGCTGGCCATGGTTCAACTTGAACACCGGCCGCCCAGACGCCGCACCCATCGCCCGCACGGCTCCGCCGGCCGCCCCGATCTCCGTCCATAGTTGTGACTGCTCGCGGGGCGTCAGCTCGGCGAGCTCCACAAGGCCGCCACGGCGCGGCGCCAGCACGATCCAGGGAAAGCGCGCATCGTCCTGCAACCGCGCTTCACAAAGCTCCAGCTCAGCAAGCGGGTGCGAGCTGGCCCGGATGCGGGCGTCTAGGACAAACGGCATGGTCACCTGTGCTTCCGGCGATCGTTTCCGGTGAGTTAGGCGCTTCACCCACCGCGTAAGAGGAACCGTCCAGTTCGCCAACAGAGCTTCGCGACGTCTTTGCGGCGTATGACGAGTTTCAGGGGGTTCGGATTGACTTTCTGACCGCCAGCGACGACACACCCGCTCCCGTCCTCGGACCCTGGTCCGGGGACCTTTCGCTTTTGGGGGTAGCCTGATGGCCTCCGAGACGCCCGTTCCCACCGATCATCTGATGGCCGTCTACAGCCGTGCGCCCCTGGCGTTCGAGCGTGGGGAGGGTGTCCACCTCTATTCCACCGAGGGCGAGGCCTATCTGGACTGTCTGGCCGGGATTGCGGTGAACGCACTGGGCCACGCCCACCCCAAGCTGGTCGCAGCGGTCAAGGACCAGGCTGACAAGCTGTGGCACACCTCCAACATCTTCCGCATTCCGGGCCAGGAGGCGCTGGCCAAGGCCCTCACTGACGTCAGCTTCGCCGACGTTGTCTTCTTCACCAACTCCGGCACCGAGGCCGTGGAGTGCGCGCTGAAGACGGCCCGCAAGTTCCACGTCGCCAATGGCCAGCCGGACAGGGTCGACGTGATCGGCTTCGACGGTTCGTTCCACGGGCGAAGCTACGCCGCCATCAACGCGGCCGGAAACCCCTCCTATGTGGAGGGCTTCGGGCCGGAGCTGCCGGGCTACGTGCACCTGAGCTTCGGCGACCACGAGGCGCTGAAGGCGGCCATCGCCCAGCCCACGACGGCGGCGGTGATGATCGAGCCGGTGCAGGGCGAGGGCGGCGCGCGCGCCATGCCCGACGTCTGCCTGCGCGGCCTGCGCCAGCTCTGTGACGAACACGGCGTCCTGCTGATCTACGACGAGGTGCAGTGTGGTCTGGGCCGCACCGGCAAGCTGTTCGCCTACGAGTGGTCGGGCGCGGAGCCCGACATCATGACCCTGGCCAAGGCGCTGGGCGGCGGCTTTCCGGTCGGCGCCTGCCTGGCGACGGCTGAGGCGGCCAAGGGCATGACGGTGGGCGCCCACGGCTCCACCTACGGCGGCAACCCGCTGGCCATGGCGGTGGGGCTGGCGGCGCTGCGGGAGCTGCAGAGCGAGGCCTTGCTGGACAACGTCAACGCGGTCGCCGGCTACTTCACCCAGCAATTGCAGGGGTTGAAGGCGCGCTTCCCCGACGTGGTGCTGGACGTACGCGGCCGGGGAATGCTGATCGGCGTCAAGCTCGCCACCAACAACCGCGCCTTCATGCAGCTGGCTCGGGACCAGCACCTGCTCGTGGCCGGGGGCGGCGACAACTGTGTGCGCCTGCTTCCGCCCCTGGTGATGACCCAGGAAGAGGCGCGCGAGGCGCTCGCCAAGTTCGAGGCGGCCTGCGAAGCCGCCCGCGCCACGATCAGGCCGGAGCCGGTTCCTGCCTGACAGGCGCCTACGCCTCGCCGTCATGGTGCGTACGGTGCTGCTTCCGCGATGCGGGGCAGGACGGCCACCGCTAGGGACCGCTTGAATGAGCCCTCAACCCCGCCACTTCCTGGACCTTTGGCGCTTGGACGCCGCGACGATCCGGGCGATCCTTGAGGAGGCCAAGCGGCGCAAGGCCGCGCGCGCGGGCTGGACGCGAGGCCGAGTGGACGCGGACGCGCCTGCCGCCGGACGCACCCTGGCCATGGTGTTCGAGAAGAACTCCACGCGCACACGCTTTTCCTTCGACGCCGCCATTCGCCAGCTCGGCGGCTCGGCCATCATCGCCAGTGCGGCGGACATGCAGCTCGGCCGCGGCGAGCCGGTCGAGGACACGGCCCGCGTGCTTTCGCGCATGGTGGACGCGGTGATGATCCGCGCCCACCGTCATGACGACCTGGAGCGGTTCGCCCAGGTGGCCGACGTGCCAGTGGTCAACGGCCTGACCGACCGCAGCCATCCCTGCCAGGTCCTGGCGGACATCCTGACCCTTGAGGAGCACGGGCCGCGCATCGACCAGGCGACCTTGGCCTGGGTGGGGGACGGCAACAACGTTTGCGCCAGCCTGATCCACGCGGTGGGCAAGCTTGGGGGCGTGCTCCGGATCGCCTGCCCCGCCGATTACCATCCCGACCTGCACGACCTGGCCCGGGCCGGGAACGCCGGCCGGGTGGAGATCGTGCACGATGCGCGCGAGGCCGTCACAGACGCAGACTGCGTCCTCACCGACACCTGGGTGTCCATGGGCGACACCGACCACGATGCGCGCATCGCCGCCTTCGAGCCGTTCCAAGTGGACGACGCGCTGATGTCGAACGCTCGCGCAGACGCCATCTTCCTGCACTGCCTGCCGGCCCATCGCGGCGAGGAGGTCACCGATGCGGTGATCGATGGTCCACGCTCGCGGGTCCTGGACGAAGCGGAAAACCGCATCCACGCTCAAAAGGCGGTGCTCGCCTGGTGCTTCGGGGGCGTCTGCTGACTTCGCCGGCAGCGGCGCTGCAACGCGGTGCGGCGGCTTGGTGAAGGCCAAGCGATTTATCCCGTGCGTGACGACAGGGGTTCGTCGCACCTCATCCGCCGCAGTCGCCGGCGGCGTTTACCAACTGCTGACATATGTGGGAGAGGATGGCTCGGCAGAGAACGTCGGGTCGTTTTTACGGACTGCGCAAAACCTCGGTCCGTCATGAAGGTGTCGCTGGATGACCGTCACTTCCGAGCAGATCGAACAGGAGCACCGGGCTGCGCTCGCGTCCCTGACCGAGCCCCAGCGCCGCGCGATCCTGCGACTGCAGCAAGCCAAGCAGCGCGCCAACTTCAACGGCCGCTTCCCGACCGACAACCTGAAGCTGATATTCGAGGCCGAAGCCGAGGATCGAAGCCGCCTCGCGGCCTGAAAGGTCCGGCCGCGTCAGCGATCTTCGTGCACGCAAGGCTGAAGCCACGCAGCGATCCAGTGCTATAGGCAGTTGCGCGCCCCCTGCGGGTGAGGAACAGGACCGCATGGACGCAGTCGCCGCACGCAGGGCCCGGATCAGTTCGCTCAAGGCGCAGGTCGACGCTCGCCTGGCCGAACTTGCACCGCCGTCTGGTCGACCGCTCGCGGCTGCGATGCATCACGCCCTGTCGACGCCCGGCAAGCGCCTGCGCCCGCTGCTGCTGCTGCTGACCGCCACGCAGCTGGGCGAGACGGTGGAAGCCGCGCTGGACGCGGCGTGTGCAGTCGAGATGGTGCACGCCGCATCGCTGGTGCTCGACGACCTGCCCTGCATGGACGACGCCCCGCTTCGCCGCGGAAAGCCTTCGACCCACGTGCGGTTCGGCGAGGACGTGGCCGTGCTGACCGGGATCGCGCTTCTCAACCAGTCCTATCTTCTGCTGGCGCGCACCAGCCCCCTGGCCAGCGCGAACCGGTTGGAGATGATCGAGGTCCTGGCAGGGGCGGTCGGGATGGAAGGCTTGGTGGCCGGCCAGGAGCTGGATCTGCGTGACTCCATGACCAACCTTGCCGGCCTGCGCGAGGCGCACCATCGCAAGACCGGCGTGCTGTTCATGGCCGCGGTCAACCTAGGGGGTCTGATCGGCGGCGCCATCGTCGCTGAACATCTGGCGCTGGAGCGTTTTGCGGCTGAACTCGGTCTGGCGTTCCAGGCGCGAGATGACGTGTCCGACGCCGTCGAGACCGAGCCAGGGGGCGGCCCGGTGCGCAGCACGCTGATCTCGCTGCTCGGCCGCGAGGGGGCCGTGCAGGAGGCGGAAGGCAGATTGGCCGCGGCCAAACGCGCGCTTGTCTCAGGAGGCGCGCGGCTGGAGGCCTTGGGCGCCTATGTCGACCTGCTCATGGGCGAGCGGGACCGGGTTACGGAGACCAGCTTCTGACGTCGATCTTCGTGGCGCCGCAGGACGCCACCCCGTCCCTGTATGCGCTGGTCGGCACTGGGTCGCCTGGGCGACGCACCGCTTCCTGATGCACGGCTTCGCCGGGAAGGCGAAACGGATCACTTCTTTCGAAACTTATCCAGCGAGACGATCTTAGGCCCATCGTCATCGGGGCTGGGGTCTTCGTCGCCGGCCGCAGGTGGGGTCGGTTCCGGTCGGCGTAGCGCCACCAGTTCGCCAGTAGCCATAGCCGCTTCGCCTTCCGGAGGCTCGAACTGCAGCAGGAACTGCACACTGGGATCGTAGAAGCGCGTCACCGCCTGATAGGGCATGGACAGGCGCTTGGGCTGGCCCCCGAACCGCAAAGTCACCGAAAAGAAGGTCTCTCCCGGCGCCAGGTCCCAGAACTGGTGCTGCACGACGATGGTCATCTCGTCAGGGTACTTCTCAACCAGCTCCGGCGGGATGGAGACGCCTGGCGCACGGGTCTTGAAGGTGACGTAAAAATGGTGGTTGCCGGGCAGGCCCCCCGGGCCCGCCGCCCGCTTCAGAGCCGCCTTGACCACGCCGCGCAGGGCTTCCTGGGCTAGGGCTTCGTAGCCCATCTGGTCCTGATCGGTAGGGTCTTGGGTCATGCGATACTGGCTCAATCCGTGCTGCGGCTGGCTCCCGCGGAGGGGCCGGCCACGCGCCTGAGGCCTGAGCGATTGCGCGCGCGACTTCAAGCAGGAAGTGACGCGTCGCCGACATCAGCGACCATCCGCCTAACCGACCGTCGGACCGGCCATGCGGCGGAAAGGATAGGTGGAGGGATTCTGTTGCCAGGCTCCCTCCGGGCCCCGCCTGCGGGGGCTAAGTCCCGCAGGGCTTTAGAGGCGAAGTCTACCGAACCGCATTACGCGGCGAGGCGGACCTCTTCAGCGAAGTTATCGTTCGCAGTTACAAATAGGCCGATTGCGGAGGCCCAAACCGAGAGAAAGCCACGCCTTTACACGTCCGTCGATGCTGATCGGCCCCATGCTCCTGCAGCGATACCCGCAGTGAAGGTGATGGTGGAGCCGCCGGGAATCGCACCCGGGTCCAGTCCGTTTATTGCTCGCGCATTTATCCCCATAGTCCCACCGTCGCGGGACACCCTAGATATGGTCGCAGCTGGCGACTTCGGCAAGCCGCCCTTCAACGCGCTTGCAGAAGGCCCATCTTCTTGAACACAATCGCCCGCCGAGACCGGAGCCCGATCATGACCCAAGACGCCGTCGATCCCGTGGTGATCGTCTCCTACGCCCGCACGCCCATGGGCGGCTTCCAGGGCGCGCTATCCTCCGTAAAGGCGACCGAACTCGGTTCGGTGGCGGTACGCGCGGCGATGGAGCGGGGCGGGGTCACCGGCGATCAGGTCCAGCAGATTGTGATGGGCTGCGTGCTGCCGGCAGGCCTCGGTCAGGCGCCGGCGCGCCAGGCGGCGATGGGGGCCGGCCTGCCGATCGGCGTTGAAGCCACCACCGTCAACAAGATGTGCGGCTCGGGCATGCAGGCCGCCATCATGGCGCAC
>CAXTRP010000078.1:0-9785 GCA_964246615.1 uncultured Caulobacteraceae bacterium
GGCGACTGGGCCGCCGGACACGTGCAGGGTGCGCTGTCGGTCGACACGGCGGGGTCCGGCGACATCCGTGTGGACGGCGCCGGGTCGGCGCGGGCTCGTTTGGCGGGTTCTGGCGATCTGGCCACCGGCGCGGTGGCGGGCCCGGCGGACCTCAGCTTGGCCGGCTCGGGCGACGTGAGCGCCGGAGAGGTAGGCGGCCCGCTGCACGTGTCGCTATCCGGCTCCGGCGACGTCACCGTGGCGGGGGTGAACGCCCCCATCCGCGCTCAGATCGCCTCGTCCGGCGACGTGCGCATCAGATCCGGCCGGGTGCCGGACGTAGAGGTCAACGTCGCGGGCTCCGGCGACTTCGACTTCCGCGGCGAGGCCGGCCGGCTGTCGGCCAGCGTAGTGGGCTCGGGCGACGTGCGCGTACAGCGTGTCACCGGCCCGGTGAGCAAGAGCGTCATCGGGTCTGGTGAGGTGAGCGTGGGTGGATAGCCCGATCCATCAGTTGAGAGCGGCTAGGAGGCCCTTGACGCCCCTCCCCAGCATCGTCATAAACCGCGCTCCGTTGAATCGGCCGTAGGCGTCGTCGCCTAGACGCGGTTCGCGATACGAACTTCACAGAACGCGCCTTTGCATAGGGCGCGGAGTGATCCGGGCCTTCGCAGTTCGACTGCGTGGGGCCCTTTCGTTTTGCGGCTCACGTCATTGCGGTCGATCCTGACGGGTCGGATTGGTGGCGTTCGGGACGTAGTACGGTGTTCGACCTTCGGGTCGGGGCCTTGGTCTTTGAACTGTACGAGCGGAACGAGCGCGAGGACGGCATCGGTTATGGATCGTCAGAATATTCGCATACGCCTGAAGGCGTTCGATCACCGGGTGCTCGATCACTCGACGCGTGAGATCGTGCAGACCGCCAAGCGCACCGGCGCTACGGTCCGCGGGCCGATCCCGCTACCCACCAAGCTCGAGAAGTTCACCGTTCTGCGTTCGCCGCACATCGACAAGAAGTCGCGCGAGCAATTCGAGATCCGCACGCACAAGCGCGTGCTCGACATCGTCGATCCGACCCCTCAGACCGTCGACGCGCTGATGAAGCTCGACCTGTCGGCCGGCGTCGACGTCGAAATCAAGCTGTAGGGGCGCGGCGTTATGCGAACCGGCGTACTCGCCAAGAAACTCGGCATGACCCGCTTCTTCGACGAAGCGGGCCAGCACGTGCCCGTCACCGTCCTCTCGCTCGACGGCTGCCAGGTCACCGCCCACAAGACGATCGAGAAGGACGGCTATCTCGCCCTGCAGCTCGGCGCGGGGGCGAAGAAGGCCAAGAACACCAGTCAAGCCATGCGCGGCCACTTCGCCAAGGCGCTGGTCGAGCCCAAGCACATGGTCACCGAGTTCCGCGTCGATGCGGACAGCCTTATAGAAGTGGGCGCTGAACTGACCGCCGACCATTTCGTGCCGGGTCAGAAGGTCGACATCCAGGGAACCACCATCGGCAAGGGCTTCGCCGGTGGCATGAAGCGCTGGAACTTCGGCGGCCTGCGCGCCACCCACGGGGTGTCCCTGTCGCACCGGTCGCTCGGCTCCACCGGCCAGCGCCAGGATCCGGGCAAGACCTTCAAGGGCAAGAAGATGGGCGGTCAGCTGGGCGTCGAGACCGTCACGACCCAGAACCTCACTGTCTGGCGTATCGATGTCGCGCGCGGCCTGATCATGATCAAGGGCGCCGTCCCAGGCTCCGAGAATGGCTATGTCAAGGTCAGCGACGCGGTGAAGAAGGCGCTCCACGCCGAGGCACCAAAGCCGGGCGCCTTTAGAAAGCCCGGCGCCGAAGCAGCGGTTTCAACCGCCGAGCCGGAAGCTCCTGCGCAAGAGGGAGCTGAATAATGAAGCTCAACGTCGTTACTCTGGCCAACGATCAGGCCGGTGAAATCGAGTTGTCGGACGCGGTGTTCGGCATCGAGGACATCCGCTCCGACATCCTGCAGCGCTGCGTGACCTGGCAGTTGGCCAAGCGCCGGTCTGGCAACCATAAGATCAAGACCCGCAACGAAGTCGCCCGGACGGGCAAGAAGATGTACAAGCAGAAGGGCACCGGCGGCGCCCGCCACGGCTCTCGCAAGGCCGCCCAGTTCGTCGGCGGCGCCAAGACCCACGGCCCTGTGGTCCGCAGCCATGAGTTCGGCTTTACCAAGAAGCTGCGGGCCCTGGCTCTCCGTCATGCGCTTAGCTCCAAGGCGAAGGCCGGCACGCTGGTCGTCGTGGACGCCTTGACGCTGGAGACGCCCAAGACCGCCGCACTACGGACCCAGTTCGAAACTCTGGGACTGAAGAACGCCCTGTTGATCGCCGGTCCTGAGGTCGACGGCAACTTCGGCCTGGCCGCCCGCAACATCCCCCATATCGACGTGCTGCCGAACGCCGGTCTGAACGTCTACGACGTGCTGCGCCGCGACACCCTGGTGCTGACCCGCTCGGCGGTGGAGGCCATCGAGGCTCGCTTCACGGCTGAGCCTGCGACCGAACAGAAGGAAGCCGCCTGATGGCCGCGACCGCCCGCCACTACGACGTCATCCTGGCGCCGCACATCACCGAGAAGGCGACCGTTCTCTCGGAGCTGAACAAGGTGGTCTTCAAGGTGGCGCACGACGCCACCAAGGACGAGATCACCGCGGCCGTGGAAGAGCTGTTCAAGGTCAATGTCTTGAAGGTCAACACGGTGGTGACCAAGGGCAAGACGAAGCGCTTCCGCGGCATCATGGGCCGCCGCGACGATGTGAAGAAGGCGATCGTGACGCTGGCCGAAGGCCAGTCCATCGACGTCACGACCGGCCTGTAGGGAGCGGGAACCATGGCGCTCAAGACTTTCAACCCGACAAGCCCCGGCCAGCGCGGCCTGGTGCTCGTCGATCGCAGCGAGCTTCACAAGGGCCGTCCGGAGAAGTCCCTGGTCGAGGGCCTTACCAAGTCCGGTGGTCGCGGCGGCAACGGCCGGATCGCGGTGCGTTTTCGTGGCGGTGGGGCCAAGCGCCTGTACCGCATGGTCGATTTCAAGCGGCGGAAGTGGAACATGCCCGCCACTGTGGAGCGGCTGGAGTACGATCCGAACCGGTCCGCTTTCATCGCCCTGGTGAAGTACGCCGACGGCGAGCTGTCCTACATCCTGGCGCCCCAGCGTTTGAAGGCGGGCGACGAGGTCGTGGCCGGCGACAAGGTGGACGTGAAGCCTGGTAACGCCATGCCGCTCCGCGGCATGCCCATTGGCACCATCATCCACAACATCGAACTGAAGCCCGAGAAGGGCGCTCAGATGGCGCGCTCCGCCGGGGCCTACGCCCAGCTGGTCGGCCGTGACGCAGGTTACGCCCAGATCCGTCTCGGCTCGGGCGAGCTTCGCATGGTGCTGGATGGCTGCATGGCCACTGTCGGCGCGGTGTCGAACCCCGACCACATGAACCAGAACCTCGGCAAGGCCGGCCGGGTCCGCCACATGGGTTTTCGCCCGCACGTCCGCGGTGTCGCCATGAACCCCGTCGATCACCCTCACGGCGGCGGCGAGGGCAAGACCTCCGGCGGCCGTCATCCGGTCACGCCCTGGGGCAAGCCCACCAAGGGGCGCAAGACCCGCACCAACCAGGAAACGGATCGCTTCATCATCCGCTCCCGTCACGCTCGGAAGGCTCGCTAACCCATGACCCGCTCCCTCTGGAAAGGGCCGTTCGTCGACGGTTATCTGCTGGAAAAGGCGGACCGGGCGCAGGATTCCGGCCGCAAGGACGTGATCAAGACCTGGTCGCGTCGTTCCACCATCATGCCCCAGTTCGTCGGCCTGACGTTCGGCGTCCACAACGGCCACAAGCACATCCCTGTGCAGGTGTCGGAGGACATGGTCGGCCACAAGCTGGGTGAGTTCTCGCCAACCCGAACCTTCTACGGCCACGCGGCCGACAAGAAGGCCAAGAGGAAGTAGGCGATGAGCAAGCAAGCCAAGCCCCGCCGCCTATCCGAAACCTCGGCCATGGCCAAGATCGCCTCGCTGCGCACCAGCCCGCGCAAGCTGAACCTGGTGGCCCAGTCGATCCGCGGCCTGCCGGTGCAGCGGGCGCTGAACGAGCTGGAGTTCAGCCCCAAGCGCATCGCCATCGATGTGCGCAAGGCGCTCTACTCGGCCATATCCAATGCCGAGAACAACCATAACCTCGACATCGACAGCCTGGTCGTTGCCGAGGCCTTCGTTGGCAAGAACCTGATCATGAAGCGCTTCTCGGCCCGCGCCCGCGGCCGGGCCTCGCGCATCGAGAAACCCTTCGCCGAGATCACCATCGTGGTCCGCGCACAAGCCGAGGCCGCCTGATGGGACAGAAGGTCAATCCGATCGGCTTTCGCCTCGGCGTCACCCGCACCTGGGACAGTCGCTGGTTCGCCGACGGCGACGACTATGCGCGCCTGCTCCACCAGGACATCAAGGTGCGCAAGTGGTTGAAGGCGCGGCTGAAGCAGGCCGGCGTCTCGCGCGTGATCATCGAGCGTCCGCACCGCAAGTGCCGCGTCACCATCTATGCCGCACGCCCTGGCGTGATCATCGGCAAGAAGGGCGCCGACATCGAGAAGCTGCGCAAGGACCTCGCCGCCATCACCGAGGGCGAGGTGTTCCTGAACATCGTGGAGGTGCGCAAGCCCGAGACCGACGCTCAGCTGATCGCCGAGTCCATCGCCCAGCAGCTGGAACGCCGAATCGCCTTCCGCCGCGCCATGAAGCGCTCGCTCCAGTCGGCCATGCGCCTTGGCGCCAAGGGTGTCCGGATCAACGTTTCGGGTCGCCTCGGCGGCGCTGAGATCGCGCGGATGGAGTGGTACCGCGAAGGCCGCGTGCCGCTGCACACGCTTCGCGCCGACATCGACTACGGCTTCACCGAGGCCGTGACGACGTACGGAATCATCGGCGTCAAGGTCTGGGTGTTCAAGGGTGAGGTGCTGGAGCACGATCCCATGGCGCAGGACAAGCGCTGGGCGCTGGAAGCCACCGGCCCCGCCGGTGACGGCGATCGTCGTGACCGTGATCGTGGTCCGCGCGGGCCGCGCCGCGACCGCAACGCGCCGCCTGCCGACGCGCCGGCGGCTTGAGGCTGACCTGATATGTTGCTCCCCAAGAAGACTAAGTACCGCAAGCAGTTCAAGGGCCGCATCCATGGCGCGTCCAAGGGTGGCACGGCTCTGAACTTCGGGGCCTATGGCTTGAAGGCCATGGAGCCCGAGCGGATCTCCGCACGCCAGATCGAGGCGGCTCGCCGCGCGATCACCCGGCAGATGAAGCGTCAGGGCCGTGTCTGGATCCGTATCTTTCCGGACGTTCCAGTGACCGGCAAGCCCGCCGAAGTGCGGATGGGCAAGGGCAAGGGGGCCATCGACCACTGGGCCGCCCGGGTGCACCCCGGCCGGATCATGTTCGAGATCGATGGCGTGACCGACGACGTGGCGCGCGAAGCGCTTCGCCTCGGGGCTGCCAAGCTGCCGATCCGCACCAAGGTGGTGACGCGTCTGGATGCGGGCGTTCTCGTTGAGAACATGGCGGAGGCTGCGTGATGAAGATGACCGAAGTGCGCGGCCTGACCGCCGACCAGCTCTCCGACAATCTGCTCGAGCTGAAGCGCGAGCAATTCAACCTTCGCTTCCAGGCGGCCACGGGCCAGCTTGAGAAGCCCCACCGGGTGAACGCGATCCGCAAGGACATCGCGCGCCTTAAGACCCAGATGCGCCAAGCCGCACCTGTGGCCAAGTAAGGGATACCTCCGATGCCCAAGCGTATCCTGGAAGGCCTGGTCGTCTCCGACAAGGGCGACAAGACTGTCGTCGTCAAGGTCGAGCGGACCTTCCTGCACCCGGTGCTGAAGAAGACCGTGCGCCGGTCCAAGAAGTACCACGCCCACGACGAAACCAACGTTTACAAGGCCGGCGAGCACATCCGGATCATCGAATGTGCGCCCAAGTCCAAGCTGAAGACTTGGGAGGTCCTCCCCAAGGGCGCTCCTGCGTCAGCCGCTTAAGTATCAAAGGAAGTCTGAACCATGATTCAGATGCAAACTAACCTGGACGTCGCCGATAATTCGGGCGCCCGCCGGGTCATGTGCATCAAGGTGCTGGGCGGCGCGGGTCGCCGCTACGCCAGCGTCGGCGACGTCATTGTTGTGTCCGTCAAGGAAGCCATCCCGCGGGGCCGGGTGAAGAAGGGCGACGTATTGCGCGCAGTGGTGGTTCGCACCGCCAAGGATATCGCCCGCAAGGACGGCTCCACCATCCGTTTCGACAAGAACGCGGCGGTGATCGTCAACAAATCGTCAGAGCCGATCGGAACGCGCATCTTCGGACCGGTCCCTCGCGAACTTCGCGCGAAGAACCACATGAAGATCATCTCGCTCGCGCCTGAGGTGCTGTGATGGCCGCCAAGATCAAGACGGGCGACACCGTCGTCCTGCTCGCCGGCAAGGACAAGGGCAAGCAGGGCAAGGTGCTGAAGGTCATGCCCAAGGACGAGCGGCTGATCGTCGAAGGCGTGAACATGGTCCAGCGCCACACCAAGGCTTCGCAATCCGATCCCCAGGGTGGGATCAAGCGCAAGGAAGCCTCGCTCCACGTATCCAACGTCGCCCACGTTGATGTGAACGGCAAGCCGACCCGGGTCGGCTTCCGCATGGACGGCGACAAGAAGGTCCGGTTCGCCAAGACGACCGGGGATGTGATCAATGGCTAAGTCACCTACCAAGGCGCCCCCCAGCACGCCTCGCGAAGTCGGTCCGGCCAATGAGTCGCTGGGCGCCGACGGCCGCTACGAACCTCGCCTGAAGACGGCGTACAAGGCGCGTGTGCGCGACGCGCTGCGCGAGCAGTTTGGCTACACCAACGAGATGCAGGTTCCGCGCCTAGACAAGGTTGTGCTGAACATGGGCATCGGCGAGGCCGTCAACGATTCCAAGAAGACGACGGCCGCGATGAAGGACCTGGCGCAAATCGCCGGCCAGAAGCCTCAGCCCACCCGGGCGCGGAACTCCATCGCCGGCTTCAAGCTGCGCGAGAACATGGTGATCGGCGCCAAGGTGACCTTGCGCAAGGACCGCATGTACGAGTTCCTTGATCGCCTGATCACCGTGGCCCTGCCGCGGGTGAAGGACTTCCGGGGCCTGAAGCCAACCAGCTTCGATGGTCGCGGCAACTACGCCATGGGTCTTAAAGAGCACATCGTGTTTCCTGAGATCAACTATGACGAGATCGACCAGATGTGGGGCATGGACATCATCGTCTGCACCACGGCGAGAACAGATGACGAGGCGCGTGCGCTTCTGAAGGAATTCCAATTCCCGTTCACCCAAGCATCGGGGAGCTGACGACATGGCCAAGAAGAGCGCCGTCAACCGCAACAAGGCGGTCGAGAAGATGGTCAAGCAGTTCGCCGCCAAGCGCGCCGAGCTGAAGGCCCTGGCGAACGACGAGAGCCGTCCGCTTGAGGAACGCTTTGATGCACGCCTGAAGCTGGCCGAGCTTCCGAGGAGTTCCTCGCCGACCCGTATCCGCAACCGCTGCGAGGTGTCGGGTCGTCCGCGGGCCTATTACCGCAAGCTGCACATGAGCCGGATCGCGCTGCGGGAGCTCGGCTCCCAGGGCCAGATTCCCGGCCTCGTGAAGTCGAGCTGGTAGGGGAGGGGAGTAGATGTCTTTCAACGATCCCCTGAGCGACATGATCGCTCGTATCAAGAACGCCGCCATGCGCAAGCGTTCCAAGGTGTCTACGCCGGCCTCCAAGCTTCGCGGCCGCGTGCTCGACGTGCTGGAGACCGAAGGCTACATCCGTGGCTACGCTTTGGTGGAAGAGCCCGGCAAGCACCCGGAGTTTGAGATCGAGCTGAAATACTTCGATGGCGCGCCGGTGATCGCCGAGATCAGCCGCGTGTCCAAGCCGGGCCGGCGGGTCTATTCCGCCATCGGCGATCTGAAGCCTGTGAAGAACGGGCTGGGTATCTCGATCCTGTCCACGTCCAAGGGCGTGATGTCGGATCAGGCCGCGCGTGCCGAGAACGTCGGCGGCGAAGTCCTGTGTCGCGTCTACTAAGGGGATAGAACCATGTCCCGTATCGGAAAGAAGTTCATCGCAGTCCCCGCCGGCGTCACCGTGACGCTGGACGGCCAGAAGGTCGCCGTGAAGGGCCCCAAGGGCCAGCTCGCCTACACTGCGCCGGAGGAAATCCGGATCGCGCAGGAGAACGGTCAGATCACCTTCACCCCCACCAGCGACAGCCAGCGCGCCAGCGCCATGTGGGGCCTTACCCGCACCCTGGTGAACAACATGGTCGAGGGTGTGACCAAGGGTTTCGAAGAAACCCTGGAACTGGTCGGGGTCGGCTATCGCGCCGCGATGAAGGGTCGTGACCTCAGCCTGCAGCTTGGGTTCAGCCACGATATCAACATGCCGCCGCCTGAGGGGATCACCTTCGCCTCGGCTCGTCCTGTCGAGATCAAGATCTCAGGGATCGACAAGCAGATGGTGGGAGAAGTCGCCGCTCGCATTCGCCGCATCCGTCCGCCCGAGCCCTACAAGGGCAAGGGGGTTCGTTATGCCGGTGAGAAGGTGCGGCGCAAGGAAGGCAAGAAGAAGTAAGCCATGGCCCTCACGCCTCGCCAGACCCACGCCCGCCGCGCCGAGCGCAATCGCCTCCGGCTCAGGGCCGTGGGCAACGGTCGCCCGCGCCTGTCGGTGCACCGCTCCTCCAAGCATATCTACGCCCAGGTGATCGACGACGCCGAGGGTCGGACCCTGGCCGCCGCTTCCTCGCTCGAAAAGGGTGACGGCTCGCCGGAGAAGGGCTCCGACAAGGCCGCCGCCGCCGCCGTCGGCAAGCTCCTCGCCGAGCGTGCCAAGGCCGCCGGGGTCGAGGCCGTGGTGTTCGACCGCGGTGGGTTCGTCTTCCATGGTCGAGTGAAGGCGCTGGCCGACGCCGCGCGCGAAGCCGGCCTGCAGTTCTAAGGATATACGATGGCCCGTCCCAACGAAGGCAACCGCCGCCCCCGCGATGGCGATGACCGCGACAGCGACATCGTCGAGAAGCTGGTCCACATCAACCGCGTCGCCGCCACTGTGAAGGGTGGCCGCCGGTTCTCGTTCGCCGCCCTGATGGTGGTGGGTGATGGCAAGGGCCGGGTCGGCTTCGGCCATGGTAAGGCGCGGGAGGTGCCCGAGGCCATCCGCAAGGCGACCGAGGAAGCCAAGAAGACCATGATCCGCGTGCCGTTGCGTGAGAGCCGCACTCTGCACCATGACGGCGCGGGTCGTCACGGCGCGGGCAAGGTGACGCTCCGCGCCGCGCCTCCCGGCACCGGCGTGATCGCTGGCGGCCCGATGCGTGCGGTGCTCGAGACGCTGGGCGTGGCGGATGTGGTGGCCAAGTCGATCGGCTCGTCCAATCCCTACAACATGATCCGCGCCACTTTCGACGCCCTGAAGGCGCAGAGCTCGCCCCGCCAGATCGCTGCGAAGCGTGGCAAGAAGGTCAGCGATGTGCTCGGCCGCAGGGCCGACGGCGCTTCGTCGCCCGAAGCTGTGGAGGGCTAAGCTGATGGCCACCGTCATCGTCCGCCAGACCGGCAGTCCCATCCGCCGTCCCAAGGACCAGCGCGACACCCTGAAGGGTTTGAAGCTGAACAAGATCGGTCGCACCGCCGAGCTGCCGGACACGCCGCACGTCCGCGGCATGATCGCCAAGGTCGCCCATATGGTGCGGGTCGAGAACGAGGGCTGATGTCCTAGATTC
>CAXTRP010000079.1:0-3832 GCA_964246615.1 uncultured Caulobacteraceae bacterium
CTCGTCGGTCCCGTAGCGGGTGCGGGCGTGGTGCAGAACGTGGACGCCTTCATACATGAAGGAGGGCGCCATCAACGGCACGCCCACGAGGAGGTTCCAAGCGGTGCGGAAGCCCGGTATGGCCGACGGCTTAAGGTGGGTCAGCTCATGGATAAAGCTCACCGCACGGTAGAGCGCCAGCACTGAAAATACTCCGGCGACGAGCTTCAACACCGGGTAGGCGACCGCACAAGCGATCAAGAGGGCGGCATAGCCGACCAAGATTGATACTAAAAGATCGGTCCAATAGATCGACGGCTTCGCTCCGGCCAGGTCACGGGTAATCTGGGCGGCGGCCCGAATCATACCGACGTCATTGTCGGCTCCATTAGCGACCGTGATCGTCTCTGGAGTGGCGAGCGGCGCCGACCCTTGGTCTACGACTAGATCAATCGGCGCCGATCTGGGCGGGACGATCTGGTTGAGCGTCTCCTCCCCGATGTTCATGGGTAAGCTGACCGTCCTTGTCGTCGCTCTGTAGGCGTAACGCGCGCCGACGATGATCGTCGAAGGGAAAAACTACGCTCCCGTCCTGGATGCAACGCCTGTTTGGCCGAGGACGTCTCAAAGCCATCTGGAAAGCGTCGCGCCAGTGAGCGATGGTCCGCCTGCCGTTCTGCGGGCGGGAGTCATCTTGTCTCCTCGACTCCGGCGCGCCCAACCCGAAGGATAAGCGTTGGCCAAGGCTATCGACCAGGGGCGGATCGCCATCGAACCCGTCAGCACTCGGGCGCAGATGACCCGCTTCATCCGGCTTCCCAATCGGCTGAACGC
The DNA here is from genome assembly GCA_964246615.1 of uncultured Caulobacteraceae bacterium. Classification (GTDB taxonomy): domain Bacteria; phylum Pseudomonadota; class Alphaproteobacteria; order Caulobacterales; family Caulobacteraceae; genus CAHJWH01. Next base: position 814 of record CAXTRP010000079.1, read on the forward strand.
TCACGATCCCAACTACATAGCGCCGCTGATCGCGGAACGGCGACAGGCGCTGTCGCCCGCCACCAACCCCTTTTTCGATCATGCGGAGGCGCAGTTCTGGCTGGCGCGGCGCGACGGGCGCGACGTCGGCCGCATCAGCGCCCAGCTCGACCGGCTGGCTCCTTCCGACGGCGGCGCTTCCATCGGTCATTTCGGCCTGATCGCTGCGGAAGACGATGCCGAGGTCTTCGCAATACTGCTTCGCACGGCCGAGGACTGGCTGCGTGAGCGTGGCTGCGGTCGGGCGCTCGGGCCGATGAACCTGTCGGTGAACGAGGAGGTCGGCCTGCTGATCGACGGCTTCGACACGCCCCCGATGGTGATGATGGGCCATGATCCGCGCTATGCAGGCCGACAGGTCGAGGCCCAGGGCTACGTCAAGGCCAAGGACGTCCACGCCTATCTCTGCCGCTCCATCAACGAGCTGCCGGAACCGGTGCTGCGCCGCGCCCGGCGAGCCCTTCCCAAGGGCGTGACGCTTCGATGCCTCAACATGCGGAACTACGACGCCGAAGTCGTAACGCTCACCCGCATCCTCAACGACGCCTGGGCCGGTAACTGGGGTTTTACGCCAACCACCGAGGCCGAGACCCGGGCGCTGGGCAAGGCGCTGAAGTCGGTGATCGACCCGCGGCTGGTGTGGTTCGCCGAGATCGAAGGAGAGCCCGCTGGCGTTATCGTCTATCTACCCAACGTCAACGAGGCGATCAGAGACCTCGGCGGTCGGCTGCTGCCGTTCGGCTGGCTCAAGCTGGTCTGGCGGCTGAAGGTGGCGCGGGTAAAGTCGGTGCGCGTGCCGTTGATGGGGGTGAGCCGCAAGTTCCACCGCGACCGTCGCGGCCAGCTGCTGCCGTTCCTGATGATCGATGCGGGCGCGACGAAGGCCTGCGCACTTGGCTACGAACGCTTTGAGCTTTCGTGGGTGCTTGAGGACAACATGCCCATGCGTCGGATCAGCGAATCCATTGGCGCGAGCATCTACAAGACTTACCGCCTCTACGAGAAGGCTCTGGTCTGAGGCGCGGACGGCTGTTTCCAGGCTGCATGTGACACGCGGGCCACAGCTTTGGTGCATTGCAGCAATTTAATTCGCGGTTTGATAACCTCGGGCCTATATAGCCCCCATACCCGCTCCAACGGGGTCGCTCCTTCCACGATCGTGTTTGCGGAAGCGATATTCGACCTCCGGTCGAACCTGTTGGGGTCGTATGGACAAAAAAGAGGACCGCTATGAACCGCCTGACCAACCTGACCGAACGCTTCGCAACCGCTGGCTCTTTCCTGCTCGCCGCCCTGCCCCTGCTCGCCATCGGCGCGCTTGCCCACTAGAACGCGGCTCTTCCGTCTCGCTCCAGGGCTTGTCCCTGGAGTCTACGGCCCAGCACAGATCAGTTGCGCCAGACTGACTGACAGCATTCTCATTCCCTGACCGCCTCTACGTAGTCGGCCGAGCGCATCTCCTGCAGACGCGAGACGGTGCGCTCAAATTCGAAGGAGCCATCGCCTTTAGGGTAGAGCGCTTCCGGCTCGGCTTGCGCCAGCACTACGAGCTTGCACCGCGCCTCGTAGAGGGCGTCGACCAGCGAGACGAAGCGCGCAGCCTCGTTGCGCCGCTCGGCCGCGAGTTCTGGTACGTCCTCAAGAAATACGGTGTGAAAAGCCCTGGCCATGGCCAGGTAGTCCTGGGCTCCGAGCGCCACGCCGCAAAGGCTGACGAAGGTCGCCCGCAGATGACCACCCACGGTGTGTGGCAGGCGAAGCTTGCGTCCCTGCACCTCAAGGGTCGCCCCCGTCTCCGCCGCGCCATCAAGCAGCGTCACCCACAGGCGCTCGAAAGCCGCGCAGGTTTGCGGGTCGATCGGGCTGAAAAAGACTTGCTGACCCTTCAGCCTGTCCAGGCGAAAGTCCTTGGGCCCCCCTACGCAAACCACGGCCATGCGCGCCTTGAGCATGGCGATGAACGGCAGGAAAAGCTGACGATTGAGGCCGTCTTCGTAGAGCGCGTCGGGCGCTCGGTTGGAGGTGGCTACGATCACGACGCCCTGCGCCCACAGCGCCTCGAACAGCCGCCCCAGGATCATGGCGTCGGCGATGTCGGTGACGTGGAACTCGTCGAAACAGAGCAGCCGCGCCGTTTCCGCCAACAGGTGCGCCACGGGCGCGATCGGGTCGTCCCCCCTCGCCTGTCCGAAGCGAGCCTTACGCGCAGCGGCGTCGCCCTTGCGCCACGCGTCGATCAGGCCGTGCGTCTCACCCATGAAGGCATGGAAATGCACCCGTCGCTTGGCCGCCGCCGGCGCGGAGTCGAAGAACAGGTCCATGACCATGGACTTGCCCCGCCCCACCGGGCCGTAGAGGTACACGCCCCTGGGCGGCTCGCGCTTCCTGTGCAGGAAGCGGGCTGAGAAGCTGGGCTCCGCCAGGGCGTTCAGCTCGCCCTCCAGGTGCGACAGCGCCGCAATGGCCGCAGCTTGCGCCGCATCGCCGGCGATCTCGCCAGAGGCCAGGCGGTCCTGGTAAGCGGTTTGGACGGAGTCGGGCATCGGCGGCTCCCGCATAGCGCACGCCACGGTCCTGTCCATCTCCTGGACCCACCAAGCGAACCTGGTCCAGGCGACGCAAAGTCCCCTTCCCCATCCGCCACGTTCGGCTAGTCTGGTCTGCCCTTGACCAGGGCGGACTCGCCGCCCGCCGCCCCCGACCGGACGACGCGATGAAGTTGACCATGGAGCGTTCCGCGCTGATCAAGGCGCTTGGCCACGTGCAGAGCGTGGTGGAGCGGCGCAACACGATCCCGATCCTGTCCAACGTGCTGCTGTCGGCCGACAAGGGCGGCTTGTCCTTCTCCGCCACCGACCTGGACATGGAGATCGTGGACGAGACCGCAGCGCAGGTAGGAACCGGCGGCCAGATCACCGCCCCGGCCCACACCCTCTACGAGATCGTGCGCAAGCTGCCCGAGGGCGCCGATGTGGAGCTG